>CAWUNN010000308.1:0-3103 GCA_963923185.1 uncultured Limnohabitans sp.
CAGCAACTCCCAGGGGTGTGGGTAGTCACGCAGGCATTCACTGACCCGTTGAACAAACGGGGCCACGCTGTCTTGCTCTTGGTACATGGGTACCACGATGGACAAGCGATGTGCGGGCAATGCCAGCTTTGTGTCAGCGGTCATGTTTCACCTTTGAATACTGGACTGATTGTGCCCGTAAAGGGGGCGTGGTAGCCACCAAGCCAGCAAACCGTAGCTGATCGAACACAGCAATAAACTGACATGCATCGTCAAAGCCACTTGCAGGCCTGTTGGCCATGGCACACCATGCCAGCGCATGGCCGCTGCGCTGCCTGCTTCGAATCCGCCGATGCCGCCCAAACCTTGAACAGGCAGCAGGGCCGAAAGCTCGGCGCCCAATGATCCAGCCCAGCCTGCGGCCAAGTCGGACTGCAGCATTTGAGCCAGCAGCCAGGTTTGCAGGCTCAATTTCAAGACCCAATTGCCCACACTGATCAGCCAGCCCTGGGCCATGCGGCGACCGCGATTGCTCAGGGCGCGGGTCAACTGAGCCCACTTGCCGCTGGCCTGTGCGGGATGTGAGTGACCATGCTGTTTGATCCATCGCACCCCCGCATAGACGCCAGCCCCCAGACACAGGGTCAAAACTGCCCTGAGTGGCCATGACCATCCTGGCCAAACCCAGATGGCCAAAGTGCTCAGCACGCATGCGTCTTGCAAACGCAACCACATCAGCGAGGCCGACGAATCCAGCCAGCTGACATTCAAGGCGCGTTTCATCAACCAAGGAAAGCCCAGTTCGCCCGAACGCATGGGCATGAGGTTGACCATGGCGGTGTGAACCAAGACGATGCGAAGGCTCAGCAACCAGTGCATGCCCACAGTGTCTGAAAATTCGCGCTGGATGCGCCAAGCCCGCAGGCCATAACTGATCAACAACCCCAAAGCCAGGGTCAGCCATGACATCACAGGTACCCTTTGTAAGGGCTCTTGCCAATGCGCCAAGCCGCCCCCCTGCCAAATCCAGATGACAAAAACCAGGGTCAAACCTGCAGAAATCAGAACAGGGCGCTTGAACAATACGTCTCGCAATCGGGCAGGGTGCAGGGGCAGTGAAACAACTGGGGCAAAATGAGGTCATGAGATTTTATTTCACCGCTGTCATCTTGGGTGGTGTGGCCTATGCGCTGAACCCTGAACTTGACTTGGCCTTCAGTCGACTGTTTTATCGGCCCGAGTCTGGGTTCTTCTACAAAGACTTGGCTTGGGTCCAATTCAGCTACGGTTTGTTTGCCTGGATTCAGTTTCCAGTGCTGGCCGCGCTCTTGGCAGGATTGGCTGCTGGTTTTTTCAAGCCGGTTTGGGCTCGCCGTCGCATGGCTTTCTCATTCTTGATGTGTGCCTTGTTGCTGGGACCAGGTTTGGTGGTCAACGAGCTCTTGAAAAACCACATGGGAAGGGCTCGACCTGCACAAATCGTCGAGTTCGCAGGCACACAACAGTACACCCCACCTTGGCAAATCAGCGATCAGTGCGCCACCAATTGCTCCATGTCCAGTGGACACGCGGCCATGGGGTTTTTCCCTTTGGCTTTGGCTTGGGTTCACCGACGTCAACGACGTTTTTGGACCGTGGCCGGCTTGACCTGTGGCGGCTTGGTGGGGTTGGGGCGCATCTTGCAAGGCGGGCACTTTTTGTCTGACGTGCTGATTTCTGCAGCGGTGGTGTGGTGCGTGTGCGCAGTGTTGGCCCGATTCATGTTGGATGGCCCGGACTCCAAAGACAGGCCCTGACCCAGGCGCTCAGATCCAGCTCACAGGCCTTTCATGCCCTGAATGAATCCCTGCAAAGCCGCAGACACCCGCTCGCGAGTGATGGCGATGGCCGCTTGATGAGTGGGGGTCAACTGCCTTCGCGAAGACCAAGCCAGCTTCAATTGGCTCATCAGACGCGGGGGGCCAATGCGGTGCAAGCTGAAGGACTGATCTGGCCCTTGTCCGGACAAGGTATACGGGGGCAACACGGCAAAACCCAAGCCCACCCTGACCAATTCCAAAATGGCATTCAGACCGTCGACCTCCAAGCTCACTTGGGGGCGGACCTGTATGCTTTGCATCTCGGACTCAATCAGCAGCCTGAAAGCATTCGGTGGGCTGGGCAAGATCAGTGGCAATTGGGCGATTTGGGCCAAGCTCAGGGACGATTTGCTTTTGAGCTTGTGCGCTTGGGTGGCCGCTGGACTGCCAATCAGCATCAAAGACTCTTCGTGCAAGGCGGCTGTTTCAAGCTCAGGAGTGAGCGTGGGGTTGTACATCACGGCCATGTCCAAACGTCCCGATCGCAAGGACTCGTACATTTGCAACGAAAATCCCTCGGTCAATGTCAGGTGAGCGCCTGGTAATTTTTGTTTGAATGCCTGACACAAAGGGACGGTGATCAGCTTGGACAAGCTGGGCGGCAGGCCAATCGAGACCCTGCCACCTAAGGCGCCTCGCACGGCCCCCAAGTCCTCTTGGGCGACCTCGACTTGGTGCAAGATCCCCCTGGCGTGCTCCAGCAACACCCGACCGGCTTCGGTCAGGGTGACTCCGCGGCCATTGCGATCAAGCAGGTTTTGCCGCAACTCCACCTCCAATTGGCGCACGTGACGGCTCAGCAAGGGTTGGGGGATCCCCAAGGCCATGCCCGCTCGGGTGAAGCTGCCCAGTTCGGCCACCCTGACAAACGATTCAAGTTGCTTTAAATCCATGAGGTCTCCAGCTTCAAAATTTTATAACAACTGCTCCGTTATGACATAAATGCATAACTGCTAGTGGTCACAGCGCCTGTTTCTGCCTCAGTGGAATTCCTAAAATCACGTCATGTCCAACCCCCAAACGACTCTGCGTGCCATCTCATCCATGGCGACCCGACAATTGCTGGCCACCTTGGTGGCCGAGCACCGCCGCTTGGGACACGCCCAGTGGCAGATCGAGTCGGTGGGCGGGGTGGATGCGGCCAAGCGGGTGGCTGCGGGTGAGTCTTTTGATTTGGTCTTGTTGGCCAGTGACGCCATCGATCAATTGATGGCCCAAGGCCACTTGCAAGCCGCCTCCAGGGTGGATTGGGTGCTGTCCCAAGT
>CAWUNN010000309.1:0-3095 GCA_963923185.1 uncultured Limnohabitans sp.
ATTTACAAATGGGCGACGACCAATTCAAGCCCGACGTCGGCAAACAGCTGTTTGAGCGCATGGTCAAGCGAGACAAAGTCGATTTCATGACCGGCGTGATCTTCTCCAACATCATGCTGGCCGGCTTGCCTGAGGCGGTCAACGAGAAGGTGTTTTACATCAGCCCCAACGCAGCCCCTTCTCCCTTGGCCGGCAAAGACTGCAACCCTTATTTCTTTGTCGCCTCTTGGCCCAACGATGCGTACCACGAGATGGCCGGTCAGCACGCCACCCAACGCAATTTCAAAACCGCCTATTTGCTGGCGCCCAACTACCAAGCTGGCAAAGATTCATTGTCTGGTTTCAAGCGCTTTTACAAAGGCAAAGTGGTCGACGAGGTCTACACCAAATTGGGGCAGCTCGATTATTCGGCCGAGTTGGCCCAAATTCGGGCCGCCAAACCCGAGGTGATGTACGTATTCTTGCCTGGTGGCATGGGCGTGAACTTCATCAAGCAATTTGTCGGCGCGGGACTAGACAAAGAGATCCGCTTGCTGTTGCCAGGCTTTGGTGACGACCAAGACATCATCCGCAGTGTCGGCGATGTGATGTTGGGCATCAATGACACCGCCCATTGGGCCTTGGATTTGAACAACGCGGCCAATAAGAAGTTTGTTGCAGAATTTGAAAAAGCCTACAAGCGACTGCCCTCGGTCTACGCCGCCCAAGGTTACGATACTGCTCTGATCATGGATGCTGCAATCCGCAGCGTGAAGGGAAACTTGAGCGACAAAGATGCGCTGCGCAAAGCGCTGCGCGAGGTCAAGTTTGATTCGGTACGCGGTGCGTTCAAGTTCAACACCAACCATTACCCCATTCAAAACTACTACCTGCGAGAAATCAAAAAAGACAACCAAGGACGCTTGGTCAATGTATTGGCCTCGACCCAGCCGATTGCGACCAACCATGGCGATGCTTACGCCCAAGAATGCAGCATGCGCTAAGCCCCGGGCAGACCATACCGACGCGCCAAGCTGGGGCCAGGCCTTTGCCGCGATCCCAGGTGCCGCTGGCTATACTTGACACATGACCTGGATACTGTTCTTTGAACAGGCACTCAATGGCCTGCAATTTGGCTTGATGCTGTTTTTATTGGCCTCAGGCCTCACCCTGGTCTTCGGAATCATGGACATGATCAACCTGGCTCATGGTGCTCTTTACATGGTGGGCGCTTTTCTAACTGCCTGGTTGGCCCAGCTGCTGGGCACTTTTATCGGCGCCGTGCTGTTGGCGGTGCCTTTGACGGCCTTGTTTGGCATGGCTCTTGAATCGAGCTTGTTGCGCGGCTTGTACGCGCGCGATCATCTCTCGCAAGTGCTGGCCACTTTCTCGTTGATCTTGATCATCAACGAAACCGTTCGCATGATTTGGGGAACCGATTTGGCATTGGCCGCACCGGCCGCCTTGGCCGGCCCGGTGCAGCTGTGGCCAGGCTTGTACTACCCCAGTTATCGTTTGGTGATCATCGCGGTGGGCTTGGTGTTGGCTGCTTTGCTGTATGTGTTGGTGACTCACTCCCGCATGGGCGCTTGGGTCAGGGCTGGCGCCGCCAACCGCGAAATGGCCATGGCCATGGGCGTGCACATTCAACGCTTGTTCACCTTGGTGTTTGGCTTGGGCGCCGCCTTGTGCGCGGTGGCCGGTGCCATGCTAGGGCCCTTGTTGGCGGTGCAAGTGGGCATGGGCGAAAGCATCTTGATCTTGGCCTTTGTGGTGATTGTGATTGGTGGCATCGGCTCGATTTGGGGCGCTTTTGTCGGCTCGTTGTTGGTCGGCTTTGTCGACACCTTTGGTCGTACCCTGATGCCTGCCTTGTTCAGAGAAATCTTGCCACCCCAGTGGGCCAGCGCCGCCGGGCCAGCGGTGGCCTCGATCTTGGTCTACTTGTTGATGGCGCTGGTCTTGTTCTGGCGGCCGCAAGGTTTGTTCGCAAGGCGTTGAACCCATGAAACCCCAGCACAGCGCCTCTGCCTTGCCCCTGCCCATCTCCCAACCGACTTGGTGTCTAATGGTGGCGTTGGCCGTGGCGTTGGGCTGGTGGATGCAAACTCAAGGTTTGAGCTATTACCTCTCCATGCTGAGTCGAATGATGATTTACGGCTTGGCTGCTTGCAGTCTGAACCTGATCTTGGGCTACGGCGGTATGGTCTCATTTGGCCATGCCGCCTATTTGGGCTTGGGCGCCTACGCTGTAGGCATCCTCATTGCCGAAGGCACGCCCAACGGCTGGTTGGGCTTTGCCCTGGCCATGGGCTTATCGGCCACCATGGCTTGGCTGATCGGGGCGATCTCTTTGCGCACCAAAGGCGTGTACTTCATCATGATCACCTTGGCGTTTGCGCAAATGTTGTTTTATTTGGTCAACTCCATCAAGGCCTACGGCGGTGACGAAGGCCTCAACATCAAGATGCGCTCAGACTTTGGCCTGGGCATCGATCTCAAAAACGATTTTCACTTCTACCTGTTGGTGCTGATCTGTTTGCTGCTCAGCTTGGGGTTCATCCAACTGCTCATGCGCTCGCGCATGGGCCGAGTGGTATTGGCGCAGCGCGATGACGAGGTGCGAACCGAGGCCCTGGGTTATCCGGTGTATCGCTATCAACTGTGCTTGTTTGTGTTAGCAGGGGCCTTGGGGGGATTAGCCGGCGCCTTGATGGTGAACCAACAAAACTATGTCAACCCCAATTTGATGCATTGGACCCAATCGGGTTTGCTGATGATCATGGTGATTTTGGGTGGGGTCGGCACCTTGTCGGGGGGCTTGTGGGGCGCCTTGTTATTGCTGACCCTGCAAGATGGCTTGGCCGAGCTGACCCCGCATTATGAGTTTTACGTCGGCTGGGTGTTGCTGGCGGTGGTGCTGTTGCTACCCAAAGGGCTGGCCGGCATTCCAGCAGCGCTGCGCCAGCGTGGCAAGAGGTCACATGTCTGAGCACCTCACCCCTGTGCTAGAAACCCGCCAGCTAATCAAGCATTTTGGCGCCTTGCGCAGCACCGATCAGGTCTCACTGCAGATCAGGACCCAAGAGATTCATGCCCTGATTGGGCCCAACGGC
>CAWUNN010000310.1:0-3090 GCA_963923185.1 uncultured Limnohabitans sp.
CTTGCCTGAGTTGGACTTCGATCTGACGGTGACTGACTGTGTTTTGTGCCAGGGCTTGGACCCCCATCAGGCACACAGCCCACAGCAGCCCACGTTCAGGCTTGAATCGCAAGGGCTGTGCGCGGTGGATGAGGGGTGGCTTCATGGCTATACTCAAGTCATTGTAAATCAGCCCTCGCGGCAGGGCTGCGGCCCCATCAAGCGCTTTGTCCACCGTTTTCATCCCATGTCGCTGCGCATCTACAACACACTGTCTCGTCAACTCGAAACATTCAAACCTTTGCAAGCTGGCCTTGTGCGCATGTATGTGTGTGGCATGACGGTCTATGACTTTTGCCATTTGGGGCATGCCCGATCGATGATTGCATTTGACGTGGTGCAACGCTGGCTCAAGGCCTGTGGCCTGCAAGTGAACTACGTGCGCAACGTCACCGACATTGACGACAAAATCATTCAACGCGCTGTGGCCAACGGCGAGACCATCCGCTCACTGACCACCCGAATGATCGAGGCCTTGCATCAAGACGCCGATGCTTTGGGCATCGAGCGTCCCTCCCATGAGCCCAGGGCCACCGACTATGTGCCTCAAATGTTGGAGATGATCACCCAATTGCAGGCCAAGGGCTTGGCCTACCCATCCAGCCAGGGTGACGTGAATTATTCGGTGCGCAAATTCGCAGGCTACGGCAAGCTGTCGGGCAAATCGTTGGATGAGCTCCATGCCGGCGAACGGGTGGCGGTCGAGTCTGGCAAAAGCGATCCACTTGATTTCGTCTTGTGGAAGTCGGCCAAGCCCGAAGAGCCCAGTGATGTCAAATGGGACTCTCCGTTTGGCCCAGGTCGACCAGGCTGGCACATCGAGTGCTCGGCCATGAGCTGCCAGTTGTTGGGAGAAACCTTTGACATCCATGGCGGCGGAGCCGATTTGCAGTTCCCTCACCATGAAAATGAAATCGCCCAAAGCGAAGGCGCGAACGGGGTGGCATTGGCGCGCTTTTGGATGCACAACGGCTTCATCAATGTAGACAACGAAAAAATGTCCAAAAGCTTGGGCAATTTTTTCACCATCAGAGATGTGCTCAAGCGCTTTGACGCCGAAACCATTCGATTTTTTGTCGTACGCAGCCACTACCGCAGCCCGCTGAACTACAGCGATGTGCACCTGGACGATGCCCGTGCAGCCCTCAAGCGCTTGTACACCGCACTACAGGCCGTGACGCCCCAGGCTTTGGCTGCCATCGATTGGACGCAGCCCCATGCCGCGCGTTTTCAACAGGCCATGAACGAAGACTTTGGCACCCCAGAGGCCGTGGCCGTGCTGTTCGAGTTGGCCTCTGAGGTCAATCGCACGCGTGACCCTCAATTGGCGGGCCTTCTCAAATCTTTGGGTGCCGTGTTGGGTCTGCTGCAGCAAGACCCCACTGCCTATTTGCAAGCGGGCTCGGGCCTGGACGAAGCAGAGATTGACCAACAGATCGCTTTGCGTGCAGCAGCCAAAGCCGAGAAAAATTTTGCTCAGGCCGATCGCATCCGACAGCACCTGCTCTCGATGGGCGTGGTCCTCAAAGACAGCCCCAGTGGCACCACCTGGGAGCGTTCGTGAGTCCCGCCAACCCCACCGTCATGGACATGCCCTTTGATTGGGACGAGGCCTGCCAGCACCTGATCAAAAAAGACCGGGTGATGCGCAAATTGATACCGCAGTTTGGTCAAGCCCGATTGGCCAGCCGAGGCGATGCCTTTGTGACCCTGGCACGCAGCATCGTGGGACAACAGATTTCGGTCAAGGCCGCCCAAAGCGTGTGGGACAAGTTTGATGCCCTGACGCGTCGCATGACACCTGCTGGGGTGCTCAAACTCAACATCGACGACATGCGCGCGGCGGGTCTGTCGGCCAGAAAAGTCGAGTACCTGGTGGACTTGGCCTTGCACTTTCACGACGGACGCCTCAACCCCAAGCAGTGGCGCACCATGGACGATGAGCTCATCATCCAAGAGTTGGTCACGGTGCGTGGCATTGGCCGTTGGACCGCCGAGATGTTTTTGATTTTTCACCTCATGCGCCCCAATGTGCTGCCCCTGGACGATGTGGGTTTGATCAACGGCATCAGCCAAAACTATTTCTCGGGTGAGACCGTCAGTCGCAGCGATGCACGAGATGTGGCGGTGGCCTGGGCACCGTATTGCAGTGTGGCAACTTGGTATATTTGGCGTTCGCTGGATCCGTTGCCAGTGGCATATTGAACTGTGGAGGTGGCACGTGGCTAAAAAGACTTTTCTTGATTTTGAGCAACCCATCGCCGAGTTGGAATCCAAAATTGAAGAGTTGCGCTATGTCCAAAGCGAGTCTGCGGTGGACATTTCGCAAGAAATTGAGCAACTCTCTAAAAAGAGCTTGCAACTGACCAAAGACATCTACAGCGATCTGACCCCTTGGCAAATCACCAAGATCGCCCGCCACCCCGAGCGGCCCTACACACTGGACTACATCCAAGAAATTTTCACCGACTTTGTCGAGATGCACGGGGACCGCCATTTTGCCGATGACTTGAGCATCGTGGGGGGGCTGGCCCGCTTCAACGGCATGCCCTGCATGGTGCTGGGCCACCAAAAGGGCCGCGACACCAAAGAGCGCGCCGCCCGCAACTTTGGCATGAGTCGACCCGAGGGCTATCGCAAGTCACTGCGGCTGATGAAGACTGCAGAAAAATTCAAGTTGCCTGTCTTCACCTTTGTGGACACCCCGGGCGCCTACCCTGGCATTGACGCCGAAGAGCGCAGTCAGTCCGAGGCCATTGGCCGAAATATTTATGAAATGGCTCAACTTGAAGTACCCATCATCTCGACCATCATCGGCGAGGGGGGCTCGGGTGGTGCTTTGGCCATCAGTGTGGCCGATCAGGTCTTGATGTTGCAGTATTCGGTGTATTCGGTCATCAGCCCCGAGGGTTGTGCCTCGATTTTGTGGAAAACCTCTGAGCGGGCGTCCGATGCTGCCGAGGCCTTGGGCATCACGGCCCATCGACTCAAAGCCTTGGGACTGGTCGACAAAATCATTAATGAGCCCGTGGGCGGTGCGCACCGAGACGC
>CAWUNN010000311.1:0-3086 GCA_963923185.1 uncultured Limnohabitans sp.
AATGGTGTTCTCCACCCCCGAGCAAAAACAAGCCAGTGGCAAATTGGTGCAAACCGTCGACGTCAGTGCCGAGTTGCGCAATCGCTATTGCCTGACCGACACGGAAGTCGAGCAATTGGCTCACTATGCGTTGGTCATTGAAAAGCACTACGGTCGGGCCATGGACATTGAATGGGGCAAAGACGGCACCGATGGACAGCTGTACATCTTGCAAGCGCGCCCCGAAACCGTCAAGAGCCAGTCCAAGGGGCAAGCTGAGTTGCGCTACAAGCTTAAAGGCCAAGGCCAGGTGTTGAGCGAGGGACGCGCCATTGGTCAAAAGATCGGTACCGGCCCTGTTCGCCTGGTCAAAAGCATCACCGAGATGGATCGTGTCCAAGCCGGTGATGTGTTGGTCACCGACATGACCGACCCCAATTGGGAACCCGTCATGAAACGCGCCAGCGCCATCGTCACCAACCGTGGCGGGCGCACCTGCCATGCGGCCATCATTGCGCGAGAGTTGGGCATCCCGGCCGTGGTCGGTTGTGGGGACGCCACCGAAAAACTCAGCGATGGCACCTTGGTCACGGTCAGTTGCGCCGAAGGCGATACAGGTCGCATCTATGACGGCTTGCTAGAGACCGAGATCACCGAGGTGCAGCGCGGCACCATGCCCACCATCGGCACCAAAATCACCATGAATGTGGGCAACCCTCAATTGGCTTTCGACTTTGCTCAGTTGCCCAATGATGGCGTGGGCCTGGCACGGCTTGAATTCATCATCAACAACAACATCGGCGTTCATCCCAAGGCCATTTTGGATTACCCCAATTTGGACTCGGACCTGAAAAAAGCGGTCGAATCTGTGGCCCGTGGCCATGCCTCGCCTCGTGCGTTTTATGTGGACAAAGTGGCCGAAGGCGTGGCCACCATTGCGGCGGCTTTTTGGCCCAAACCGGTCATCGTGCGCTTGTCTGATTTCAAGTCCAACGAATACCGCAAATTGATTGGTGGCAGTCGATACGAGCCCGAAGAAGAAAACCCCATGCTGGGCTTTCGGGGCACCTCGCGCTACCTGAGTGCCGATTTTGGACCCGCTTTTGCGATGGAGTGCGATGCCTTGCGCCGAGTTCGCTCAGACATGGGGTTGACCAATGTGCAAATCATGGTGCCCTTTGTTCGCACCTTGAATCAAGCCCAAAAGGTCTGTGATTTGCTGGCGCAACACGGTCTGCGACGTGGCCAAGACGATCTGAAATTGATCATGATGTGCGAGTTGCCCAGCAACGCCATCTTGGCCGATGAGTTCTTGCAGCACTTTGATGGCTTCTCCATCGGTTCCAACGACTTGACCCAACTGACCTTGGGCCTGGATCGTGACTCGGGCATGGAGTTGTTGGCGGCCGACTTTGATGAGCGTGACCCTGCCGTGCAAGCCATGCTCGATCGCGCCATTCAAGCTTGTCGCCGACAGGGCAAATATGTGGGCATCTGCGGACAAGGTCCGTCGGACCACCCCGACTTTGCACGCTGGTTGGTCGATCGCGGCATTTCATCGTTGTCGCTCAATCCAGACAGCGTGATCGACACCTGGAAAAACCTGGCCGATCACGCGACCACTCAGGGGCAGTGACGGCCTAAACCTTGGTGTACCCTCGTGCTGCGCATGCAGCCCAGGGTGGGGCGCATGCGTCCTGTGTTAAAACACGGGTGATGGATGAGATCCAACCTGAGGGCAGTCAACGCCATCGATCCAGACGCTTGCGCTCGGTCTGGATCGTTGGCGCCTTGATCCTGAGCACGCTGGGGGGCTTGGTCTTGGCATGGGCGCGTCCTGATGACACCGTTTGGCAGTTCTGGATCGTGACCCAGTGCCTGCCTTTGTTGTATTTGGGCCTGTCGATCTGGGCCGCCTGGCCTGGGTTGGATGAGAGCGATTCATGAGGCCTTATCGATTCTGGATCAGGCTGGGCTTGGTGTTGTCCTTGGTGCTGGCTTTGTTGCTGTGGTGGGCCGAAATGGCCGGCATTGCGCATGCGTACATCAACGGTTTTTTCTTGATTGCCTCGATTGTGGGCTATGCCATCATCGGCATGGCCTGTCGCACCAGCCAGCCCGATGATTACTATGTGGCGGGGCGGCGCATTCCCGCGTGGGCCAATGGCATGGCAACGGCGGCCGACTGGATGTCGGCTGCCTCTTTCATTGGTTTGACGGGTTTGCTGATGACCGAAGGCTATTTAGGTGACGGCAGCAAAGCGGGTGGTTTGTCTTATGTGCTGGGCTGGACCGGTGGTTTTTGTTTATTGGGCCTGTTGTTTGCAAGACAGATCAACCTCAGTCGCGCCATCACCATTCCACAAATGCTGGGGGACTACTTTGACAGCCCTTGGTTGCGGCGATGGGCCGCCTTGGGGGCCATCACCTGTTCGGCGGTTTATTTGGTGGCACAAATCTATGGCATAGGCTTGGTGGCTTCGATGTTGTCGGGCTTGACCTTTGAGCTGGGCGTGTTCATGGCCTTGGGGGGCATTTTGTTGTGCTCGTTCTTGGGCGGCATGCACGCCGTCACGTGGACCCAGTTGGTGCAGTGCGTGGTGCTGGTGGTCAGCATGTTGGCCATTGCCATGGCGGTGGCCTGGAAAACCCATGGCCATCCTGTCGTGCCCTGGGCAGCTGCCCAAGCCATGCAGCAGGTCAACGAGCGCGCGCATCAAATCCAAGTCGACCCCTTAGAGCAAGCGACCCGAGAGATGATGCAAATTCGCTTGGCCGATTTGAATCAAAAAATGGCCCAACCTCAATTGGCTCGTCAAACCGAGCGTGAGCAGTTGCTGCGCCAAATCAGCTTGATGAAATCAGAAAATGCGCCACTGCGTGACATCCATCGGTTGGAGTCTTCACCCGTCTTGCGCGATGGCGATATCCAACGCCTGATCAATGCATGGATGTCCGAGCGCGATCAAATCGAAGCGGCCCTGCGACGACCCATTGGCTTTGAAGGACGTGCGCAGCCCGGCTCGCCCCTCAAGTTGGTCAACACCTTGGCGTTGGTGTTTTGTCTGATTTTGGGCACTGCCGGTTTGCCGCACATCTTGTCTCGC
>CAWUNN010000312.1:0-3079 GCA_963923185.1 uncultured Limnohabitans sp.
GCTTGCAACTTGAGTCTGTCGCTGTAGGCATTGACACCCACTTGCGCCATTTCTTTGTTGCCGCAAAATCCAGCATAGTAAGTCGGTGTGGGTGGTTCAAGACCCGCACGGGTGATGGCATAAGCCCCCACAATCGGTAATTTATTGCGACGGATCTGATTCATCAGCGAGGCTTGGGCACTTGAATTGCCCAACCCCGATACCCCCAATGCAGGCGTTTGGTTCAATAGCTTTTCATAATTGGCGCGTGAGAGCGAGGCATCGTATCGGTCATCCTCAACCAACAAATTGATTTTTCGACCTTGTACGCCGCCAGCCTCGTTGACCTTGTTGATGTACGCTTTGACACCGTTGACCCATGGAATTTGCGAGGCCGATGCAGTACCACTCAGATCCATCATGAGGCCCCAATCGATGCGATCTTTGTATACCCCGTCCGATGGATTTTCATAAGCCCATGAGGCAATTGCACCCATGCTTAGGCAGGCCGTCGCAAACCAGCGGCCTAACAGGGAATACGAAAAAATTCCAGCCAGTGAATGAGAAGTTTTCAAGTTTGTCTCCGTTGATCTGCGCCTGAGAGGCATCACACTTTGTGAAACGACGTTTTTTCGATTTTTCGAAATTCGTTTTCTTTTTATGAAATTATATGCTCAGTCTTTGGATTGTCAATCTGCAACGGCAAGGCCTCAATCACACCTCAAAGCGCACAACCGCCATCGACTGCCAACTCTGAACCGGTCATGTAGCGACTCTCTTCGCTGAGCAAAAACACCACCAAATTGGCAACCTCTTGAGGCGTTCCCAGTCTTTTCATGGGCACTTGCTGAATCCGCCTTTGATTGTCTTGTTCTGAACGCACAGCAATCATCTGGGTATCGATGGGGCCTGGATGAACAGAGTTGACCCTGATATTGCGATCGGCCAATTCCAAAGCGGCCGCTTTGGTCATCCCACGCACAGCCCATTTGGTCGCCGTGTATGCCATCGCATTGGGCGCACTGCGCAAACCCACGGTCGAAGAGATGGTGACGATAGAGCCAACGCCGGTCCGAGTCATGGCTTCGACCACGCTTTGTATGCCCAGAAAAACACCCGTTTGATTGATGCGCACATGACGCTCAAACTCATCCAAAGTGGTCGCCGTCAAGGGTACGGGCCGATAAACACCCGCGTTGGTCACCAATCCGTGCAAAGGCCCCATGGACTCGGCTTGGGCCACGATCCTGTGCCAATCTGAGGGCTGGGTGACATCCAATGCTTGAAACACGCACCTAGAGCCCAGTTCACGGGCCAATGCCTGGCCCTCATCCGTCAGGACGTCGCCAATCACCACGATAGCGCCTTCTTCCACCAAACGTCGTGCTTGCGCCGCACCCAATCCTCTCGCACCACCGCTCAACAAGTAAACGCGACCTTCAAATCTTTTCATGTCATCTCCTGCTCAGGCGAAATCAAAATCTGGATAAGATTGTTGTGCTTGCTCTCGGCAAATTTGGTCATATTGAGCAAATCCACCTCCATAAGGTAAAAAGACTCGGGGCTTGCCGGGCACATTGGCCCCCATGTACCAAGAGTCGGTGTTCGTGAACAGCGTCTTTGCAGCCACATCAGCGACGTGTTGGACCCATCGATCTTGTGCGGCGGCTTGCGCTTGTATCCTGCGATGACCATGTGCCAACATGTGTGACAAACATTGGGCAATCCACTGCACATGTTGCTCGATTGAAACGATGACATTGGTCAGTATCGATGGGCTGCCTGGTCCGGTGATCATGAACAGATTGGGAAAACCCGCAGTCATCAGGCCCAACAAGGTGCGCGGTCCTTGCTGCCATGAATCTTTCAACGACACATCACTTTGCCCATGAATGCCCATCCGCTCCAATGACCCGGTCACTGCGTCAAAGCCTGTGGCAAAAACGATGGCATCCAACGGATATTCGCGTCGTTTTGTTTTTAAACCGTGGGGTTGAAAGGCGACCAAAGGATCGTCGCGAAGATCATGCAATGTGACGTGCGATAAATTGTAAGTGGCGTAGTAATCGGTATCGACACAAATTCTCTTGGTCCCGATGGCATGGTCTCTGGGCGTCAACCGTTCCGCGACTTTCGGATCGATGACGATTTCTTTGATCTTTTGCCGAACATATTCAGCCAATGAGTCGTTGGCTTCACGTCGTGTGAACACATCATTGAAGGCATGGGTGAAATTGGCTCCGCCACGCTGCCACCGACGGTCATATTCGGCTTGACGATCTGCTTCGCTGACATCAAATGTGCCTTGCTGACTGTATTGATACAAAATGCCAGAGCGGGTTGTCCGAGCCTGTGAGCGGTGTTGTGCATATTGTCTTTTCCATTCATCTTGCTCAGAAACGGGCAACGGGCGGTTCCAAGCAGGAATGCTGAAGTTGGGCGTCCGTTGAAAAACCACCAACTCTTTGGCCTGTTTGGCCAACTGAGGGATCACCTGAATTCCAGATGAACCGGTTCCAATCACTCCGACACGCAAGCCAGTCAAATCTACTGGCTCTTGTGGCCATTGACTTGTGTGCAATTGACGCCCACTGAAATGATTCAAACCCTCTATGTTCGGAATGCTGGCACTGGACAAACAGCCTACGGCAGAGATGAGAAATTGGGTCGTGAAGACATCACCTTGCTGCGTTCGAACCTGCCAATGCTGAGCCTTGTCATCCCATCTGGCACCCACCACTTTCGTTTTAAGTTGAATGTCAGAGTGCAATTCATATCGATCGGCCACATGCTGGATGTAAGAGAGTATTTCCTTTTGCGAAGGGTAACGCTCACTCCAAACCCAAGCATTTTGCATTTCGTCATCAAATGAATACGAATATTGCATGCTTTCTACGTCGCAACGGGCGCCAGGGTAGCGGTTCCAAAACCAAGTTCCACCAATGCCGTCGCCAGCTTCAAGCAAACGAGTTTTCAAACCCAGCTCGCGCAACTTGATCAACATGTACAGACCCGAAAAACCGGCACCAATGACCAAAGCTTCAAATGTCTTTTGCTCTGTGGTTTGGCTGTCTCTTATACACATCTGACGCTGCCGACG
>CAWUNN010000313.1:0-3063 GCA_963923185.1 uncultured Limnohabitans sp.
ACTTTGGCCGACAGCACGTAACTGGCCCGCGCAAACACGTCTTCGGGCATGAGCTTGACGCCTTTGGGCAGCAAGGCGTGCAAGTCAATGAAGCTTTTGACGGCATTGAACAAGCCGTCGCGCAAGCCGCTGTCGTGGGTGCCGCCAGCGCTGGTGGGGATGAGATTGACGTAGCTCTCGCGCACGGGTTGGCCTTCTTCGGTGAACGCCACGGCCCAACTGGCGCCCTCGCCTTCGGCAAAACTTTCGTTGTTTCCGTCAGCGAAACCCTCGCCGTCGAACAAAGGAATGACCGGGTCGCCTTGCAAGGTCTGCATGAGGTAGTCGGTCAACCCGCCTTTGTATTGCCAGGTTTGGGTGTCTTTGGTTTTTTCAATCGCCAGGGTGACGCTGACACCAGGCATCAGCACCGCCTTGCTGCGCAGCAGATGCACCAACTCGTTCATGGGCAAGGTGGCGGACTCAAAGTACTTGGGGTCGGGCCAAACCCGCACCGTGGTGCCTTGTTTGCGGTCGTCTGCGCCTTGGGCTCGGGTGGTCAGGGCTTGGGTGACATCGCCGCCTTCAAACACCAGGCTGGCGACTTGGCCTTCGCGCCAAGAGCTGGCCTCCATGCGACGGGACAAAGCGTTGGTGACGCTCACGCCCACGCCGTGCAAACCGCCCGAGAAACTGTAAGCCCCGCCCTGAGCTTTGTCGAATTTGCCACCGGCATGCAGTCGGGTGAAGACCAACTCGATGACGCTCGCTTTTTCTTCGGGGTGCATGCCAAATGGGATGCCACGGCCGTCGTCTTCGATGCTGACCGAACCATCGGTGTGCAGAGTGACCTTGATTTTTTTGCCATGGCCGGCCAAGGCCTCATCGGCGGCGTTGTCCAGCACCTCTTGGATGATGTGCAGGGGGTTGTCGGTGCGGGTGTACATGCCCGGTCGCTGCTTGACCGGCTCTAAACCCTTGAGGACCCGGATCGAGCCCTCTGAATAACTGTTGTTGGATGTGGCCATGGGGCGCATTTTAACTGGATGAATTCACAGGGTTGCTCTGGCCCTGTTGTGCAAGAAATGAGGTTCAGGTCTAAGATGGGGCTCAAATGAATAAACCAGTCTTTTACACCTCAACGCCCCAGAGCGCCCACCAACCCCTGCCGATGTGGCAGGTTTTGGCATGCGGCGCACTGATTTTGATCTTGTCGATGGGGGTGCGACACGGGTTTGGACTTTGGTTGCAACCCATCACCCAGGCCAGGGGTTGGGGTCGGGCAGATTTTGCTTTCGCGCTGGCCATTCAGAACTTGGCTTGGGGTGGATTTGGGATTTTTGTCGGCATGTTGGCCGATCGCTTTGGTGCGGCCCGCTTGATGGTGTTGGGGGCCGTGACCTATGCACTGGGTTTGTGCGGCATGGCCCTGTCGGCCTCGACGCTTTGGTTCACGCTGTGCACGGGCGTGTTGATGGGATTGGCGCAAGCCGGTACCACCTTTGCCATTGTGTTTGGGGTGATCGGACGCAATGTACCCGCGGACAAACGCTCTTGGGCCATGGGGGTTGCAGCGGCAGCTGGCTCGTTTGGTCAATTTGTGATGGTCCCCGCCGAAGGATTGTTGATTGCCAACTTGGGTTGGGACCATGCGCTGATGGTGCTGGCCGGTGCCTTGTTGTTGATCGTGCCGACGGCTTGGTTCATGCGCGAACCGGCGCTGGCGGCAGCTCATGGCTCGAAAGGCCAACAGACCATTGCTCAGGCCCTGTCTGAGGCCTTTGGTCACCCGCCTTTTTTGTTGCTGATGGCCGGTTATTTTGTCTGCGGCTTTCAGGTGGTGTTCATTGGCGTTCACATGCCCAGTTACCTGAAGGATCAGGGACTTTCCCCTCAGGTGGCCAGTTATGCGCTGGCCTTGATCGGGTTGTTCAACATCGCCGGGACGTATCTGGCGGGCTCTTTGGGTCAACGCTTTTTGAAAACCCAGATTTTGGCGTTCATTTATTTCATGCGCGCTGTCGTGATTGCCCTGTTTTTGTATTTCCCCATCAGTGACATCAGTGTGTATGTGTTTGCCATGAGCATGGGTTTGTTGTGGCTGTCCACCGTGCCACCGACTTCGGCCACGGTGGCGCAGATTTTTGGGGTGGCCCATCTGTCCATGTTGGGCGGGTTCATTTTCTTCAGCCACCAATTGGGTTCGTTTTTGGGCGTGTGGCTGGGCGGCTACATGTACGACGTGTTTGGCAATTACGATTTGGTTTGGTATTTGGCGATCGCCTTGGGCGTGTTCTCAGCGGTTGTCAATTTGATGGTGCGCGAGGCCCCCATCTCGCGTCAATTGGCCCATGCCTGAAGCTCGCCATTGGAATCACTGGCGTTGGCTGGCCTACCTGCTGGCGCTCTTGGTGTGTGCAGGTGTGTTTGGCTTGTACCTGCGAGCGGACATGATGGTGACTTTGACTGAGCAACTTTGGGCTTGTTTTTGAAGCCATGGATGTTTCAATTCACGGTTTGAACCCGCCTTCAGAGTGGGTTGAACGATACGCGCCTTTGATCCCAGAACAAGGCACGGTGCTGGATGTGGCCTGTGGCGCGGGTCGCCACATGAAGCGCTTGTCGGCCTTGGGCTTGAAGTGCCTGGGCATTGACCGCAGTGAAGAGGCTTTGACGCATGCCCGAGGCCACGGTGAGGTGATTTGTGCCGACATCGAGGCAGGACCTTGGCCCATCCCCGGGCGGCTTTTTGATGCGGTGGTGGTCACCAACTACCTTTGGCGACCCCTGTATGCCACCTTGATCAAAGCCCTCAAGCCCGACGGGGTGTTGTTGTACGAGACATTTGCTTTGGGACAAGAAACGGTGGGTAAACCGTCCAGGCCCGAGTTTTTGTTGCGACCGGGCGAGCTGCTGGATTTGGCCCAAGAACATGACTTGAAGGTGGTGGCTTTTGAAGACGTCTGGCTGGACCATCCACGCCGGCGCATTCAGCGCTTGGCAGCGACGCGTTGATTTTCAAGCCTGCCCTGTGCATATAGAATGCTCGCAGCACTTTATTGGCATACATCATGACCCCCTTAC
>CAWUNN010000314.1:0-3060 GCA_963923185.1 uncultured Limnohabitans sp.
GCCCAAGTGTTGTTCAAACGGCTGGCACCCAAGGCCCATGCATTGGCATGGCGGATGTTGGGCGATGCGGCCCAGGCCGAAGACGTGGTGCAAGATGCGCTGATCAAGCTGTTTCAGGTGCGACAGTTTCAAGGCCAGTCGCGCATCAGCACGTATTTTCATACGATGGTCTCGCGCGCGTGCTTGGACATTTGTCGCAGTCGCCACCCCGTGCACTTTGATTCGCAATGGGCCGATGATCATGTGGATCAACTGCAAGTCAGTGGCCCTGATCTGGATTTGAGCCAAGCCCAACAAGCCGCTCGCATCGAGGCCGCCTTGCAAGCTTTACCGCCCAGGCAGCGATTGGCGATCAGCCTGTGGGCTTACCATGATCACAGCGCAGCTGAAATCGCACAGGTGCTGCATGTCGATCGCAATGCAGCCGATCAATTGCTGCACCGAGCCAAAGCCAGTTTGAAAAAACGATTGGAGCATGCCCATGAACCGGTCTGATGAATCCTTGAAACAAGCGATCTTGTCTTTGCCCACACCGCCGTTGTCGCCTGATTTTGTGCACCGCACTTGGCAGCGCGTGCAGTCACATGGCGTGTCGGCGCAATCCCAAACCGAGTGGGCGTGGGTGGGTGCCCACGTGCCACGCTCAACTCGGCGCAATCACGTGGGCAGCTGGTTGCTGACTCTGGGTGTGGCACTGACTTTGGCGGGTTGGGGCGCTGGACACTTGTGGCAAAGCCATGCCGATCAAGAGCTTGACCGATTGGATCCGGTGGGCATGTCCAGTCTGCTCACGCTTTGAGTGGACGGGGTTTAAGCAAACCAGTGGCCAAGGCGGTTCCAACCAAGATGATCACGGCGCACACCAGCATGCCGCTGTTGAAAGTCTCGTTCAGCGCCCAGATGCCCCAGGTGGCGGCAAACACGGGTGTCACATAAGTCACGGTCATGGCGCCACTGGAGCCCATGCTTTGGATCAATCCAAAAAACAGCACATAAGCCACGGCAGTGCAAAACAGGCTGACCGCGATCAGCGACCACCAGGCCTGGGCGCTGGGGCCATGGCCGGGCCACATCGCCAGTCCAGGCAGCAGCAACACGATGCCGGCCCCCAATTGGGTGCCTGCGGCAATCACCATGGGTGGCACGCCAGCCAGTTTGCGTTGGGTCAAGTTGCCGCTGATGCCATACGACAGCGTGGCCAACATGCTGGCCAACACCGCCCAGCCCGAGCCACCGGCCTTCAGGCTGATGCCACCCGGTGCCTGCCAAGCCAACAAGCTGGCGCCTGCAAAACCCAACATCAGGCCGATGGTGCGCCAGCGACCCAAGGGTTCACGGTACCAAAGCCAACTGATCAAAGCCCCAAACAAAGGCGCCATGCTGTTCAAAATGGCAGCCAATCCAGTGCTGATTTGCATCAGCGCGTAGCCGTACAGTGCAAACGGCAGGCCTGAGTTGAAAAAGCCCACCACCATCAACATGCGCGCATGGCGCACCAGCAAATGGGCTTCGCGCCGCCACATCACCACCGGCAACAGCATCAACCCGGCCAGACCGACACGCAACCACGAAGTGGTCCATGGCCCCATCGATGCCGAGGCCATTTGCAACAGCCAAAAAGAAGAGCCCCAAATGGCCGCCAACGACACAAAAGGCAATGACCAGTGGCGCGGGTGGGCGGTGGTGTTCAAAATCCGGGTCTCCTGTCTTGCAGGGCATTGTAGGAGGCGGCCCCCAGTCTGCCTTCACTTCAGCGACATCGAACCGCTTGCCCACCTAAAATAGAACCTTGAACCATCGAACATCAGAACCATGAATCCCCCAGCCAGCATCTTCAAAGCCTATGACATCCGTGGAGTGGTGCCCAGCAGTTTGAACACCGACACAGCCCGCGCCTTGGGGCGTGCTTTTGGCACCCATGCCAAGTCTCAAGGTGAGCAGATGGTGGCCGTGGGACGCGATGGACGCCTGAGTGGCCCATCATTGCAACAAGCCTTGATTCAAGGTCTGGTCGATGTGGGGGTGCAGGTCATCGATGTGGGCATGGTCACCACGCCCCAGTTGTACTTTGCGGCCTGCACCTTGTGCAGCAGCGGCATCCAGGTCACGGGCAGCCACAACCCCAAAGACCACAACGGCTTCAAGATGGTGCTGGCCGGTCGCGCCATTTATGGCGCCGAGATTCAAAGCTTGCGCCAGATCATGACCTCTGAATCCTGGGTCTTGCAAGCGGGAGGCTCGGTGCGCAGCGCCGATGTGCAAGCGGCTTACCGCGATCGCATTGCCCAAGACATCCGGTTGCAGCGCCCCATGAAAATCGTGGTCGACTCGGGCAACGGTGTGGCGGGTGCTTCAGCGCCCGAGATATTTAGAAAGCTGGGTTGCGAGGTCATCGAGCTGTACTCTGAAGTGGACGGCAACTTCCCCAACCACCACCCCGATCCCAGCAAGCCTGACAACCTGCGCGATTTGAAGGCCGCCTTGAAACAGCACCAAGCCGAGTTGGGCTTGGCCTTTGATGGCGATGGCGATCGGCTGGGCATCGTCACCGCCGATGGAGAAAACATTTTTCCGGACCGTCAGTTGGTGTTGTTTGCCCGCGATGTCTTGTCGCGTTGCCCGGGCGGACGCATCTTGTTCGATGTGAAATGCTCGCAACAACTGGCACCTGCCATTCGCGCAGCCGGGGGTGTGCCCGAGATGTTCAAGACCGGACACTCGCTCATCAAGGCCCGCATGCGCGAGATCGAATCGCCTTTGGGTGGTGAGATGAGTGGCCACATCTTTTTCAAAGAGCGCTGGTACGGTTTTGACGATGGCACCTACGCGGGTTGTCGCATGCTTGAAATTTTGAGCAGGCACGCTGACCCGGCCGCCGTGCTCAACGCCTTGCCCCGCAGCGAATCCACACCCGAGATCAACGTGCCTTGCGTCGAGGGTGAGCCGGCTCGTGTCACCGCCCAGTTGCTGCACCAAGTTCAGACCCAGGGTTTGCCATCGATTGAGCAGCAACCGGTGTTGTCCGACATCGATGGCGTGCGCATCGATTGGAGCGATGGC
>CAWUNN010000315.1:0-2999 GCA_963923185.1 uncultured Limnohabitans sp.
ATAGGAGTCCGTCTCGTGGGCTCGGAGATGTGTATAAGAGACAGGGAGACATCGGTCGCTTCATGATGGTCTCAGGCGATTGGCTGGCTCCGCGCTTGGATGGCATTCCGTTTTTTCACAAACCCCCTTTGTTGCATTGGATGCAGGCCGCTGTGTTGAGTGTGGCCGGTGTGCATCCATGGGTGTCGCGCTGGGTGCCTGTGGGGCATGCTTTGCTGATGTTGGCTGTCATGGCTTGGGCCACCCAAAAGTTGTTGGGCCCTCAGGTGGCCTTGCGCGCGACCCTGATGCTGGGCACCAGTTTGGCATTTTTGATCGGTGGGCAGTACATCAACCATGACATGTTGGTGGCGGCTTGGATCAGCGTGGCGATTTGGTCTTTTGCCCTGTCGTTGCTCAACCCCTTGCAACCCTGTCGACGCCTGGCCTGGTTGGGGTTCGCTGCATGTGCCCTGGGGGTATTGGCCAAGGGCTTGATTGGCGTGGTTCTGCCCGGGCTGGTGTTGATGGTCTGGGTCACCTGGGCTCGTTTGTGGCGCAACGCTTTGCGCTTGCCTTGGATCAGCGGCTTGGGCTTGTTTGCCTTGATCACCTTGCCGTGGTTCGTGCTGGCAGAGCAACAATATCCTGGTTTGTTTGATTATTTGGTCATCGGTCAGCATTTTGGCCGCTACACCGGGCACACCTTCAACAACCCGTGGCCGTGGTGGTTTTATGCATTGATTTTGTGTGGCTTGCTGTTTCCGTGGACCTTTTGGGCTTATGCCTCGGGCGTCCATAGCCTGTTCAACCAACCCCGCCGCATGTGGCAAACGGTCTCTCCCATAGGATCATTGCTGTGGACTTGGCTGCTGGCCATCACGGTGTTTTTCAGCTTTCCCAACTCTAAACTGGTCGGCTACATCCTGCCGGTTTTGCCCCCCTTGGCGGTGATCGCTGCCGATGTCTGGCAACGTCGCTGGGCGGCACACCGATTCAGTCCCATGTTGTTTGCCATGCTGTGCGTGATGAATGTGGGCTTGGCCATTTGGGTCAACTTCGAGGCAGGTCAATTCAGCCTCAAGCACAGCAGCGCCGATGTGGCACGGCAACTGGCTTGTCAGATGCAAGGCAGTGATACCGTGTGGGTTGCTGGTGGTTATCCCTATGACTTGCCCTACATGGCCCATTTGCGCCAACCGGTGGTGGTGCTGTCCGATTGGGAGCAAGCCAGACAAACGGCGGGTGACAACTGGCAACGCGAAATGTTTGAGGGCGCTGATTTTGACCCTGCCGCAGCCAAGCAGTGGTTGCAACCCGTCTCAGAGTTGCAAGTCCCGCACTCACCCAGCGACTGGTTGGTGACCCCCAATGGGTTCGACACCCAGCTGTTGTCCCAATGGACACCCATTGGCCAAGGGCGAGCCTGGTCTTTGTGGCGAGGCAAGGGCTCAGCGGGCAAAGGCCCAGAAGCGACCCAGGACAAAGGTTTGAACTGCGGCGACTCCCATGGCCAGCCAAAGTGAGATCAGGGCTGGCCAAGCCAGACCCCGCGTCAAGGCCATGAAGCAGACCTCATTGCTGAGCAACCCCAACAAGGCGGTGGGCACAAAACGCATCAAGCTTGGTGCCCAGCCTCTGGAGGTGTCAGCAAAACTCAAATGCCGATGGCCCACAAAGCTGACCGCAAATGCGACTCCAAATCCCAAAGCGTTGGCCAACTCAGGCCAAAACATGGATTCAAGCCAAGCAAAAATCAGGGTGTGCACCAAGGCGGCGGTGACGCCCACCGCACCAAACCACAGACCCGATCGTGTCAGGCCAGACTTCATGAGGGGTCAGAGCTCAAACCGCGACCGATGCGCTCTTTCAACAGATAGCTGGGGCGGCGCTTGACCTCTTCGTAGATGCGCGCCACATATTCGGCCAGCACCCCCAGTGAGAGCAATTGCACGCCACTGAAAAACATGATGCTGACCACGATGGTGGCATATCCAGGCACCGAGATGCCCCAGACAAAATATTCCACAATCGACCAAGCGCCGTAGGCCAAGGCCGAGGCGGCCACCAGCAGCCCGGCCAAGGTCAGCAAGCGCAATGGCACCGTTGAAAAGGCCAGCATGCCCGTCAGTGCCAAGGAAAAGGCCCCGCGAAACCCAAAGCTGCTGGTGCCCTCTAGGCGCTGCAAAGGTTCGTAGTCGATGGCCAAGCTGGGGTATCCCACCCAGGCGTACAAGCCTTTCATGAAGCGGCTGCGCTCGGGCAACGCATTGAGCGCCTGCACCACGCGCCGGTCCATCAATCTGAAGTCACCTGCATGGGGCGGAATTTGCACCCGGTTGCCCCAATTGATCAACTTGTAAAACCAACCCGTCAACCAACCATGCAACTTGGACTGATCGTGGCGATGGCGCCGCACCGCATACACCACATCCAGACCATTTTGCCAATGCGACACCATCTGGGCAAGCAACTCAACCGGGTGCTGGCCATCGGCATCCATCAGCACCACCGCATCGCCTTGTGCTGCCTCCAGGCCTGCGGTCATGGCGGCCTCTTTGCCAAAGTTGCGTGACAGATCCAGCAAGACGATTTCGGGGTGTTGGTGGCACAAGTGGGCGGCCACTGCAGCTGTGTCATCGCGGCTGCCATCGTTGACCACGATCAACTCGACCTGGGCGGCCAAGCTTCGCAAGACTTGCAACACGGCCGGGACCACTTGGGGCAAATTCAGGGCCTCGTTGAAGGCAGGAATGACACAGGAAAGACGCAGGGCGTCAAAACCGGGGCGAGGGCGGTTTGGAGTCGGTTCCATGGTGGCTAGCATAACGCAGTCGCCCCCACTTGGGTCAGCCAGCATGGGCCCCACGCGCAAGCGGTGACTTACAATTGAAGATTGACCCAATCTTGTGAAGCACCATGAGCCTCAAATGTGGCATCGTGGGTTTGCCCAATGTCGGCAAATCCACCCTTTTCAACGCCCTGACCAAAGCCGGCATCGCGGCCGAGAACTACCCCTT
>CAWUNN010000316.1:0-2989 GCA_963923185.1 uncultured Limnohabitans sp.
ATTCGATGGGGAAATATAAAAATGTCGCCCCGATCGCTTTGAAGTGCGGCAACTGATCCCAGGCGGCTGGCATGCCAAAGCGTTTTTGATGACGCTGCAACCGCGCCGACACATCGTCAACTGTTTGCAACACCTCGGGGGTACGGGCACCGCGTTGACCCGTCATTTCATAAGCCAAATCGTTGGGCCCAATCAAATAGGCGTCGACTCCGGGGACCTGCATGATCTCATCGAGATGTTGCACCGCCGAAGGGGTTTCAATCTGAACGATCAGCGATTTTTCAGGGGTTTGGGCACCACAGGCGTAGCGCACCAACTCGACCGCATCGCGCACGTCTTGTGCCGTTCGAATGTGAGGCACCACCAACCCACTGGCTTGGCGATCCAGGTAACGCACCAAGATCGCTGGGTCTTTGGACCAACTCCTGACCATGGGACAGATGCCAGCAGCATGCGCTGCACGAATCAGCTCGGTGGCCGCATCCAATCCCAAGCCCGTGCGCTCGCAATCGATGAATGCAATGTCTGCGCCGCATTGAGCCAAGGGCTTCAACACGTCAGGGTTGCGACCGGCCAAATTGACAGCCACCACCCGGTGGCCATCTCGCAAACGCTGTTGAGCCTCGTACAGTGCCATGTCAGAACCCGTAAATTTCTGCTGGATGATCGACCAAGATCTTTTGCATCAGATCGCGCTGACCCAGCCATTGAAGGAACAAGTTGAACAAATCTCCATCATTGGGCATGGCACTTTTGATGAACACATGGGGCCAGTCACTGCCCCAAATGAGCCGTTGCGGCACTTCATTCAACAGCAAATTCGCCACATCGTGCGTGCTGGGGTACGGAAAAGCCTGTGCAGTCAGACGATATGGCGCGGTGAGTTTGATCCAAGCTTTACCCGCCTGTGCCAACTCGAGCAAACCGGCAAAACCCGGCGTCGAACCCACCCCAGAGGGCACATACCCCAGATGACCAAACACCAAGGGGACACTCAATTGGCCCAATTGCTGCGCCAAGTCATCAAACTCATTGACGTGCATCAAAAACTCGATGTGCCAGCCCAAAGGCTCGATGGTGCGTGCGAGTTGGGTCAGACCTTCGATCGGCAAACGGCCTTTGCCGTCTTTCAGATCGACGATGTTGCAGCGCACCCCGCGCACCCCCAGGGCGTGCAGGCTGCGGACATCGTCGATCGAGACATCGAAGGGCAACACGGCCACTGCCCGCAAACGCTGTGGGTCTTGGGCCAAGGCATCGAGCATGGCGCGATTGTCGGTGCCGTACACACTGGGTTGCACCAGCACAGCGCGCTCGATGCCCAAAGTGTCGAGCATGTGTCGGTATTCGCTGTGCGAGGCCACCGGAGGGTTGTACAAGCGGTTGGCAACCAAAGGGTATTGCGATTGCGGGCCACAGACGTGGGCGTGGGTGTCGCACGCACCGGCGGGCAAACGAAGAGACGGCGCACGGGGGTTGGGATCGTGGCTTGCGCATTCAGCGTACTGAAATGTCGATGAATCAGTCAATTTGAGCTCCGGTGGATTTGACAACTTGCCCCCATTTGGACACCTCGTCTCGGATGAGTTGTCCATACTGTGCAGAGGTGAGCAGGTAGGGGTCAGCCCCTTGATCGCTGAGGTGTTGGGCGATCGCGGGTTCTTGCACGATTTTGTTGACCGTGGCGTGGATCTTGTTCACGATGGCAGGCGCCATGTTGGCGGGTCCCACCAAGCCAAAGTAACCACTGGCAGCATAGCCCGCAAGCCCCGACTCGGTGATGGTGGGCACGTCAGGCAAGGCAGGTATGCGCTTGAGGGTGCTGACACCCAAGGCTTTGATCTTGCCTGTTTTGACGTTTTGAACGGCAGAAGGCGCCGTGGCCAAAGACACCGATACATGGCCTGCGATGAGATCGGTCATGGCCTGTGGACCCCCTTTATAAGGCACATGGGTCATCTGGGTGCCACTCATGGACTTGAACAATTCGGTGGACAGGTGGGGCTGACTGCCATTGCCTGCCGAGCTGTAACTGATGGGCACTGGCCGAGACTTGAGGTACTCGATCAACTCACGGGTGTTGTTGGCCGGGACCGACGGGTGAACCACCAACACCTGAGCCGTTTCTGCCACCACCGCAATCGGCGTGAAGTCTTTGATCGGATCGTAATTCATCTTGGGATACAGCGAGGCATTGATGCTGTGGGCCGTAGAGGCCATCAGCAAAGTATGGCCATCGGGTGCAGAACGAACCGCGTACTCGGCCCCAATGTTGGCCCCACCGCCTGGGCGGTTGTCCACGATGACCGGTTGTTTCCACTCTTCTTGCAAGCGCTGCGCCAGCGTTCGGGTGATGATGTCGGTGGTGCCCCCGGCTGGAAAGGGAACGACAATGCGCACCGGTTTGCTGGGGAAGTCTTGACTCAGTGCTGCGCCGATGCAGCAGAACCAACTCAAGAAGATCAGGCTCATCCACCTCATGATGTGTCTCCTTATGACGTTTTATTTTTTGAATGGTGATCTTCAGCGGTTGAAGATCCGCCCTGCGTGAGGTACCACATGCTGCAAGCCCATTTTTCGAAGGGTACCCCAAAATGCCGCTTGGTTGCTGGTGATCACAGGCAGGCCCGTCTCGTTTTCAAGTTGCTCGATGATCTCCAGCGTTCTGAAATTCGAACAACTGATAAAAATGGCCTGTGATTCGGGTCGCACCACCGTTCGGGCCAAGGCGATCACGGCTTGGGTTGAAATGCTGCCGTGCGACTGGGTGCCCAAGCCTTCAATGGCAGCGATGTGAAAGCCGGCCTGTTGCAAGTGTTGTGCCACCCGATCATTGAGCCATGGCTCGTAAGGAGAGGCCACACTGATGGTGTGCGCTTGCAACGCCCGCAGCGCTTTGACGATGCTGGATGATGAAGTCACACAAGGAATGCCAGTGGCGTTTTCGACTTCGGTGGCCAACGCCAAGTCTTCTTGCGGTGTTTTCAAA
>CAWUNN010000317.1:0-2984 GCA_963923185.1 uncultured Limnohabitans sp.
CCAAGCGCCGCTTTGGCTCAGGGTCGACTCGCCCATGGACACGGTTTTGAACTGTTTGGCTTGTCGCTCGGCCCAAGGCGCCACATAGTCGCCCAGCACCCAAGTCAGTGCAATGAAGATCAAGCCCAGTCTGGCCAAATGGAGCAGCGCCTGCACCGGCCCCAGACCCGAGGTGCGCAAAATGGTGAACTCAGAACTTTGGGCCAACCGAGCCAACACAAACACCGAGCCAATCAAGACCGTGATGGGCAGCAACTCATACACATGGTTGGGCACCAGCATCAGGCTGTACAGCATGGCCTGCACATACCCGTAGCCCAGGTTCTTGGTTTGGGCCACAAATTTCATTTCTTCGACAAAGTCAAAAAAATAAAACAGACCCACAAACCCCAAGGTCACGGTCGCCACCGACAGGTAAATCTCGGTGTCGATCAGTTTGCGCAAGGTGCTCATGCCGCGCCCCGGGTTGGCCACAGCCGCCAGTGCCAGCTGCCCTGTCTGGCCATCATCAAAACCAAGCTGCCCAAGGCCACACTGCCGTGCAAGACCACCAAGTGACGCACCCAGTGGGTGGCCCCGTTGGCGATCCACGATTGGCCCAAGTTGATCAGGTTGTAATACACGATGAAGGTGAACAAGCCCAACAAAATCTGGCCATGACGAGACGATCTGGGGTTGATGCGCGCCACCGCCAGCGCCAACAGACACAGGTTGATCGAGGCCAGCACCAAGCCCGCGCGCCAAGCCAACTCGGCCAAGCTGAATCGGGTGGGCTCTTGCCACAACTTGGCCGAGCTCATGGCTTGGGCGGTGAATTGAGGGGCGATGCGTGGCTGGTCATCGATGCGGGTGTCCAAGCGCTCAAAGTCAAACAAGCGCATGCCCGATTCGTCATCGGGCAAATCCAGTTGCTGGCCGTTTTGCAGCTCTAAAAAACGCTCGCCATCGATCTGGCTCAAGTGTCCGGTTTGGGCGCTGACGATGCTGCGGCGATGGCGTTCTTGGGTGGCAATGAAGATGTGGTTGGCAGGTTGTCCGTTGACACTGTTTTTGTCAATGAAAAACACCCGCTGGCCATTGGCCGAGCTTTGAAACAAGCCGGGGGTGACCCGCTCGAGATCGCTGCGCTGTTTGAAGCGCTCGCGCAGCTCTTGGTTTTGCTGGTGCGTCCAAGGCCAGACCCCAAAGGCCAGCACAGCAATCAACACCCAAACGGGCAGGCAAAAGCGCACAATCGGTCTTAAAAACCCCATCAAGCCCACGCCGCCGGTGACCCATACCACCATCTCGCTGTCTCTGAACATGCGCGCCAGGCAAGCCCCCACCGACAAAAACAAACTCAGGGTCAAGATGATGTGCAAGTTGCCAAGCAAGGTGTAGCCCAAAATCAGACCGACCTCGGCAGGGTTGACCTCTCCTTTGCTGGCCTGACCCAGGGTGCGGATCAGCATCATGGTCAGCACCACGGTCACCAACACCACCAGCGTGGCACTGAATGTCCTCAACAGTTCCCGGCGAATGGAGGAATGGAATAACATAGACTGAAATCTTGGATGAACCGAATTATGACCCCTGAAATCAAATCCCTCACACTCGAGCGCACCGCCAACCTCAAAACCGACTTGTTGGTGGCCTTGTTGGACACCGCTGCTGTTCAACCTCAATCGCCCTTGGGGGCTTGGGTGCATCAGGCGGTCAAGGCGGGTGATTTGGACTTGAATAAGCCTGGACAAACCTTGTCCGGCTACCGGGTGCCGGGCATGGCCGCCAAAAAAGTGCTGTTGGTCACCACCGCTGGCAAAGCCCCAGCGGCATGGCGCTCTGCTTTGAGCGGCGCCTTGCAAGCGGCCAAGTTGTCGCAAGCCAGCCAGGCTTGCCTGGTCTTGCCCAGTGGCGACCCGGCCAGCGTCGAGTGCGCCTTGGCCAGTGTGTACGACGCCAGCTACGTCTACAGCGCCACCAAACCCAGCGCCAGTGTGCGCCGCTTGAAATCACTGACTCTGGGGGTGCCCCAAGCCCAGGCCTCCAAGGCCGCCTTCGAGCGCGCCCATGCCCGCTGTCTGGGGGTGGAGTTGGCGCGCGAGTGGGGCAATCGTCCTGGCAACCATGCCACCCCCACGCACCTGGCCAAGGTGGCCCAAGAGTTGGCCCAACACAAACGCATCAGCTGCGAGGTGTTGGGTCCACGCGAAGTGGCCAAATTGGGCATGGGCTCGTTCATGGCCGTGGCCCAGGGCTCAGAGCAGTCGCTCAAGTTCATCGTCTTGCGCTACCACGGCGCGGCCAAAACCAAGGCCCCCACGGTGTTGGTGGGCAAGGGCATCACCTTTGACACGGGGGGCATCTCACTCAAACCTGGCCCCGGCATGGACGAGATGAAATTTGACATGTGCGGCGCCGCCAGCGTCTTGGGCACCTTCCGCGCCTTGGCCCAGCTGCAACCCGCAATCAATGTGGTGGGGTTGATCCCGTCTTGCGAGAACATGCCCGATGGCCGCGCCATCAAGCCTGGCGACGTGGTCACCAGCATGAGTGGGCAAACCATCGAGATCCTCAACACCGATGCCGAAGGTCGCTTGATTCTGTGCGATGCGCTCACCTATGCTGAGCGTTTCAAGCCCAAAGCCGTGATTGATATTGCCACCTTGACCGGTGCTTGCGTCATTGCCCTGGGCCATGTGCGCAGCGGCATGTACGCCAGCAGCGACGAGCTGGCCCAGGCCCTGTCCCAAGCCGGGGAATCGGCGCTGGATCCGTGCTGGCGCATGCCACTGGATGACGAATACGCCGAGGGCCTCAAATCGAATTTTGCCGATGTGGCCAACGTCGCCGATCGGGCCGCTGGCTCGGTCACGGCGGCCAAGTTTTTGCAGCGCTTTGCCTCCCAATTCCCATGGGCCCACCTGGACATCGCGGGCACCGCCTGGAAGAGTGGTGGCGCCAAAGGGGCAACCGGCCGACCAGTGGGCTTGTTGCTGCATTAC
>CAWUNN010000318.1:0-2982 GCA_963923185.1 uncultured Limnohabitans sp.
CGCATGCCTGCCCTGCCCTTGATGTTGTTGACCACCTTGGGGGTGTCATGAATGTGATCGAGCGCACGGTGTTCCGAGAGGACCATGAGATGCTGCGCACGTCGGTGCGGCGCTTTTTAGAAAAAGAATGTGTGCCTCGCCAAGCGCAATGGCACCAAGACGGTCGGGTCGATCGCGAAACTTGGCTCAAGGCCGGGCGCGAGGGCTTGTTGTGCACGACCCTGGGCACGCAATGGGGCGGTGGTGGCGGTGACTTTGGTCATGCCGCTGTCATCACCGAAGAAATTGCCTCACTTGGCATCGATGGACTGGGCTTTGGTTTGCACTCGGACATCGTGGTGCCCTACATCGAGCGATTGGGCAACGAGGCGCAAAAGGCCCAGTGGCTGCCGCGCTGCGCCACAGGTGAGGTGATCACCGCCATCGCCATGAGCGAGCCTGGTGCGGGCAGCGATTTGAAGGCCATACGCACCACAGCGCGCCGAGAGGGTGACCAGTACGTGATCAACGGGGCCAAGACCTTCATCTCGAATGGTTTGAACGCCGACTTGGTGGTGGTGGTCGCCAAGACCCAACCCGAGTTGGGCGCCAAGGGTGTGTCGTTGATATTGGTAGAGGCCGACCGAGTCGGTTTCAGGCGCGGGCGCAAGCTGGACAAAATGGGGCAAGAGGCCGCCGACACCGCCGAGCTGTTTTTTGAAGACCTGCGGGTGCCAGTGGGCAATCTGTTGGGTGAAGAGAACCAGGGCTTTGTTTACTTGATGCAAGAGTTGGCTCAAGAACGCTTCATCATCGCCTTGAGCGCCGCTGCACGCATGGAGGCCATGCTGGCTGAAACCATCCAGTACACCAAAGAGCGCATGGTCTTTGGGCAGCCTTTGTTTGACTTTCAAAACACCCGATTCAAATTGGCCGACATCAAGACCCGCACCACCGCGGTTCGCATGATGGTCGATCAGTACCTGGGTTGGCACTTGCAGCGCAAATTGACCGTGCAAGAGGCGGCCGTGGCCAAATTGTTCAGCACCGAAGAGCTCAGTCGCGCTTTGGACGAGATGCTGCAACTGTATGGGGGCTATGGCTACATGATGGAGTACCCGATTGCACGCGCCTATGTCGACACCCGCGTCTATCGCATTTACGGTGGCACCAGCGAAGTGATGCGCGAGTTGATTGCGCGCAAACTTTGACCAACGCCATGGCTGCAGCGGGAAAAGCAGGATGGGCATTTTGGCCCCCAGGTGTCGCGCATGATTTGCGCGTGCCTCAGGTCACACTGAACCACTACCTGGACACCGCTGCCCTGCGCTACCCGGACAAACCGGCGCTGATCTTTGCGGGCCTGGCCATCACCTATGCACAATTGCAAGCCCAGGTGTTGGCGCTGGCCGCCCATTTGCAGCAGGCTTTGGGGGTGGGCCATGGCGATCGGGTGTTGCTGATCAGCCAGAACTGCCCGCAATTTGTGATCGGTTATTTTGCAACCCTGCGCTTGGGTGCAGCGGTGGTGCCCATCAACCCCATGAGCACCTTGCCTGAGGTGGCCTACTTTGCACAAGACAGCGGTGCCGAGGTGGCGCTGGTGGCCCAAGAGTTACTGTCGGCCCTGCTGCCTTTGCTGCGAGCCACCCAAGGGCCTGCGCTTCGCGACATCGTGGTTCACCGCTGCGACCACCATTTGAGCCTAGAGGGGCTGCAAAGCCTGCCGCAAGCTATGCGCGAGCCACCTGAGCCGCCCCAGATGCCCGGTCTGCATGGCTTCGAACAGGCCTTGGCCAGCCCACTGAAGCCGAAAGCCGTCGAGGTCAGCCCACACGATTTGGCGGTGTTGCCCTATACATCGGGCACCACGGGCAGACCCAAAGGCTGTTGCCACACCCACCACACGATCTTGGCCTCGAACATCGCGTCACAAACCTGGCGCAGCCTCAACGCCGATGCCGTGACTTTGTGCGTGGCCCCGCTTTTTCACATGTTGGGCATGCAAAGCGGCATGAATGTGCCCATGACTTTGGGCAGCACGGTGGTGATGATGCCGCGCTGGGACGCGGCACGCGCACTGGATCTGATCGAATCGCATCGGGTGACCTCTTGGGCAGCCCCGCCAGCCATGGTGATCGATTTGTTTTCTCAGCCGGGGGTTGAGCAGCGCGACCTCAGCAGTTTGTCGCACCTCTCGGGCGGGGGTGCCGCCATGCCAGAAGCGGTGGCGCGCATGTTGCAAGACAGATTCGGGCTGACCTACACCGAAGCCTATGGCTTGACCGAGACAGCGGCGTTTTTGCACTCTAATCCACCGGCGCGGCCCAAGCGCCAATGCCTGGGCTTGGCCACCCAAGGGGTGGACTCGAGGATCGTGGATCCGATCAGCTTGCAAGAATTGCCCGCAGGCGAGGTGGGTGAATTGGTCACCCATGGCCAGCAGGTGATGACGGGCTATTGGCGCAATGAGCACGCCAATCGCGAGGCCTTCATCGAGATCGAGGGCCGGCGGTTCTTGCGCACCGGCGATTTGGCCATGGTCGACGAAGAGGGTTATTTTTTCATGCGCGATCGACTCAAGCGCATGATCAACGCCTCGGGTCTGAAGGTGTGGCCCGCCGAGGTCGAGGCTTATTTGTACGAACACCCAGCGGTGCACGAAGCCTGCGTGGTGGGGGTGCCCGATGCCAAGCGCGGTGAGACGGTGGTGGCTTTGGTGGTGCTCAAACCCGATCAGCGCGGCCACATCAGCCCTGAGCAGCTGATCGCGTGGGCGCGTGAGCGCATGGCGGTCTACAAAGCCCCGCGCGAAGTGCGATGGGTGGATCAATTGCCCAAATCCAGCACCGGCAAGATTTTGTGGCGCGAATTGCAAGAGCGCGAACAGGCCCTGCGCGGCACCTGAGCGACCTCTGCACGATCAGTGGGCCGTGGGCAAGACGTGATCGCGGTACTGCTGACGCAATTGGGTTTTCAGCAGTTTGCCGGTGGCGGTGTGCG
>CAWUNN010000319.1:0-2981 GCA_963923185.1 uncultured Limnohabitans sp.
TTAAAATCTCTTTTTAAGTCTGGTTGCTTCATGTCGCATCACACAATCCTCATCCTCGACTTTGGCTCTCAAGTCACCCAATTGATCGCTCGGCGCGTGCGCGAAGCGCATGTGTATTGCGAGGTGCACCCCTGCGACGTCACCAGTGACTGGGTGCGCGAGTACGCCCGTGACGGCAACCTCAAAGGCATCATCTTGTCGGGTTCGCACGCCAGCGTCTACGAGGTCGATGACCGCGCGCCAGACGCCGTGTTCGAGTTGGGGCTGCCTGTGCTGGGCATTTGCTATGGCATGCAAACCATGGCCCAACAACTGGGCGGCAAGGTCGAAGCCGGTCGCACCCGCGAGTTTGGGTATGCCGAGGTGCGCGCCCACGGCCACACGCCCTTGCTCAAAGACATTGCCGACTTCCAAACGCCCGAGGGCCATGGCATGCTCAAAGTCTGGATGAGCCATGGTGACAAGGTCACCGAGATGCCACCCGGCTTCAAGCTCATGGCCAGCACGCCCAGCTGCCCCATCGCCGGCATGGCCGATGTGGCGCGGCACTTTTACGCGGTGCAATTTCACCCCGAAGTCACCCACACCGTCCAAGGCCAGGCCATGCTCCATCGCTTTGTGCTGGACATCTGTGGGGCCCGTGCCGACTGGATCATGCGCGACCACATCACGGAAGCGGTCGAGGCCATTCGCCGCCAAGTGGGCGATGAAGAGGTCATCTTGGGTCTGTCGGGCGGCGTCGATTCATCGGTGGCGGCCGCGCTGATTCACCGCGCCATTGGCGATCAGTTGACCTGTGTCTTTGTCGACCATGGCTTGTTGCGCCTCAATGAAGGCGACATGGTCATGGACATGTTCGCGGGCAAGCTGCACGCCCGGGTGATTCGGGTCGACGCCAGCGATTTGTTCTTGGGCCAATTGGCAGGGGTCTCCGACCCTGAGCAAAAGCGCAAGATCATCGGCGGCTTGTTTGTCGATGTCTTCAAGGCCGAGGCCGCCAAGCTCAAAGCCGCAGCAGGTGGCCACAAGGGCGCGACCTATCTGGCGCAGGGCACCATCTACCCCGATGTGATCGAGAGCGGTGGCGCCAAAAGCAAAAAAGCTGTCACCATCAAAAGCCACCACAACGTGGGCGGCTTGCCTGAGCAATTGGGCTTGAAGCTCTTAGAGCCCCTGCGCGACTTGTTCAAAGACGAGGTGCGCGAATTGGGCGTGGCCCTGGGCCTACCGCACCAGATGGTGTACCGCCATCCGTTCCCGGGCCCTGGCTTGGGCGTGCGCATCTTGGGCGAAGTCAAACGCGAGTACGCGGACCTGCTGCGCCGTGCCGACGCCATCTTCATCGAAGAGTTGCAGTCCACCATCGATGCGGCCACAGGCAAGAGTTGGTACGACCTCACCAGCCAGGCCTTCACCGTCTTTTTGCCGGTCAAAAGCGTGGGTGTCATGGGCGATGGGCGCACCTACGACCACGTGGTGGCCTTGCGCGCGGTCCAAACCAGCGACTTCATGACCGCAGATTGGGCCGAGTTGCCTTATGCCTTGCTCAAACGCGTCTCTGGGCGCATCATCAACGAAGTGCGAGGCATCAACCGCGTGACCTACGATGTTTCCAGCAAACCACCCGCCACCATCGAGTGGGAATAAGGCTTGAATCAATCCCATTCAATGGGCGGCAGTTCCTTGGCCGAGGGCTCGCCGCTGGCCAGCAGCTTTTGGTAGTTGTCGCGCAAAATCATGCCTGCGAAGTACACATGCTCGCGCATCAGTTGTTCGGCCCGCGCGCTGTCGCGTGCCATCACCGCACCGATGATGCGGTGATGGTCATTGTGTGAGTGTCGAATCACCGCATGGTCGTCCCACAAAATGATGCGGTCTGAAGCAAACGGAATGTGATGGGCCTGTTCGGCAAACCTCAGCACCCAAGGGTTGCCCGAGGCTTGGAGCAAGATGGTGTGAATCTCGACATTGATCTGCTGATACGGTTCATGGTCTTGGGGCCTCAATTGACCGCAGGCCAAGATCCGATCGCCTTCACTCAAGCAGTGCTGCAAGCGTTCACTTGAATCTGAACTCAAACCATTTTGTGCGGCCCTGCGGCAGGCCAAGCCCTCCAGCACCGCGCGCACTTCATACGCGGCGGCAATCGACTCTAAATCAAAGTGGCGCACCAAATAGCCGCGTTTGGGCTGGTGATCGATCAAGCCCTCGCTGGCCAAGGTGGCCAAAGCGGTCCTGACTGGGGTGCGCGAGACCTGCAACTTGTCAGCCAACGGCACCTCTTCCAAGCGAGTGCCAGGGCGCAATCGCCCATGCAAGATCCAATCGCGCAAAGTGGTGGTGACGTTTTGAGCCAGTGTTTGCATGTCGATGCTAAGTTGCCAGACAAAGTATACATGTTGACCCAAAATCAGCACTTATTCGGGAAATTACCGATATTTACAGGCGGTCATGTATACATATGATGCCCCTCATGACACCGAATACCCACCCGCAGTAGGCTCAAGATGGCCAGCCACACTTTGGACACTTCTGTCGCTCAATCAGCAAACACCCGCGATTGGTTGGGTTTGCATCAAAAGGTCTGTGTGGTCACTGGGGCTGCTGGGGGCATTGGCAGCGAGATTTCGCGCCAACTGCTGGAAGCAGGCGCGCGGGTGGCCATGATCGACCGCGAAATCGGCGGCTTGCAAAGCCTCTTGGGCCAATGGGGCGTGGCTGCCGATCGCTGCATGGTTTTGCAAGCCGATGTCACCGATTCAAAAAGCGTGCAACAAGCGGCCCAAGCCGTGCAATCTCAGTGGGGCGCTTGTGGCGTGCTGGTCAACAACGCCGCAGCCTTGTACGCCGATGCCGTCATGGACATTGCGTTGGAACAATGGCAGCGCTTGCTCGATGTCAATCTGACGGGCTATTTGCTGATGGCCCAAACCTTGGGGCGGCAGATGATCGCCCACGGTGGAGGCAGCATGGTTCACATT
>CAWUNN010000320.1:0-2959 GCA_963923185.1 uncultured Limnohabitans sp.
GGGTCGCGGGTTCGAGCCCCGTCCACTCCGCCACCTATCCCAAACCCTTGTGAACGTCACTGTCACAAGGGTTTTTTATTTGGGCTCGTGACATCTCTATCCAAGCCAAGACGCATATCCGTGGATTAAATTGACAAAAATAGAAAAATTTGCATAATTTCTGACATGAGTGTCATTGAGCGGATTCGCCATTCGATTGCGGACAAGCCCCAAGGGGCGGTATTTTCGTGTGCGGACTTCTTGTCGCTGGGGACACGTGCTGCTGTGGACCAGTCTCTGGCTCGCCTGAACAAGCAAGGCCAGATCGTCAGGGTGGCCAGGGGCTTGTATGCCGTGGTTGCCGATGTCGACACCGACGCTTTGGCCTTGGCCATTGCATTCAAGACGGGTGAGCATGTGGCCCCCCCATTGGCCAATGACTCTGCGGCGGTCATGATCGTACCGACATCGGGTCAATCTCGAGTGCTCATGGCAGGCGAACGCAGGTTGCAGTTCAAGCGCATGAGCCAGAGGAAAATGGAGTTGGCCCGCACACCAAGGGGCAGGGTCCTGCTGGAGCTGTGGGCTCGTGGTGCAAAGAATCTCACCACGTTTGAAATCAGATCGGCCACTGCAGATTGGACTGAAGGCGACTGGCGGCCATTTGCCAGATGGATCCCGCAGTGGTTGCGTGCTGCGATGGAGCAAACTCATGCACAAAGGAAGTCTGAACAACTTGGGTTGTCTGGTGCTTATGACTGGTCCAATCAGCAAATCAAAGATCATGTGCTGATCTCCAAAGTGTTAGAGAAGCACAAGTTTGAAGATGTGGTGCGTGTCTGTCTCTTTTATGGATTGCCAAGGGTCAAAAGGGTGTTTCGCCAGCATGACCATGGCCAGATGACCCGTGCCAGTTTGGGCCGCATGCTCTCCAACATCAGCAAAGGGCTCAGGCAAGGGGGGTATCTTGCTCAAGCTTGAATGCATGCCGCAGGCCACGCAAAAAAACTTTGCGCGGCTCCAAGATGACCCTCGCACATCGTGCTTCACCTTGGTCGGGGGGACTGCATTGGCTTTGCAATTGGGGCACCGAGTCAGCGAAGATCTCGATCTCAATATCTTTGGACAAAAGCTTCCTGTCAGAGCCATCGAGGGGATTTTGCAAAACCTGGCGTCGTGTGGTGCTCGGATTGAAAGTCTCATCACACCAGAGCAAAAGACCCAATTCAAAATCAATACCTCTGACAATTTGGACGACTACGTTCAAGACTATTGGATAGATGGGGCCAAAGTCACTTTTCATTCTCGCAACGAGAACGACAGACCTCCAAAGCAGATTGAATTCTTGAAGTCGACACCCAAGCTCGATGTCTCTGAGCACGGCTTCAAGGTGCTAGGCACAGATGGCCTTTTCATGATGAAAAGCATCGTGATCTACGACCGAGTCAAGTCCCGTGATCTCTACGACTTGATGGTGCTGATCAGAGATCATGGATTCACATTGAATGATGCGTTTTCAGCGATTGAAGCCTACCAACCCGCCAGACACAAAAATCCAGAGCATTTCAAGAGCGTCGTCACTGGATTGATTCCACTGGATCCAAAGGATGAAGGGTTCTCCAGCATCCAGCTCGACGTCAAGATGAGTGATGTCTATCGTTACTTTCGTCAATCCATCAATGACCACGAGGTGGCTTTGACCCAAGCCATGGCTCGAACCAGCCTGAAAAAGCCAAGCTGAAATCTGGGTGACTATGGATGGTGCTTGAAACCATCTGCATGTACGATGATGCCAAAACCAATCTGACCAAGGAGGAGACCGACATGCACGCCAATCGCATTCCGGGCGCTGTGGTGGCCATCGCGCGCGACGGCAAGTTGGTGCTCTACAAAGCCTATGGTTTCCAGAACAAAGCTTCGGGCCAGCCCATGGCACTGAATGCGGTCTTCAGCCTGGCCTCCATGACCAAGGTCATGGCCACGGTCGGTGCGCTGACTTACTATGAAGAGGGCCGCTTGCCCCTGAATGCGCCGATCTCGAATTGGTTGCCCGAGTTCGGTCAAATGAGCGTGGGGGTGGTCAAAGACGGGGCCTTCACCCGCGTGCCTGCCCAGCGACCCATCACCGTGCAAGACCTCATGCGCCACACCAGTGGCTTGACCTATGGATCCAGGGGCAACACGCCCGTGCACAAGTTGACTTTGGGTTCGTCCTCGACCTCGGCCATTGAAATCAATGGCGCCACCTTCCTGCAGAAATTGTCCCAAGCCCCTTTGTTGTATGAGCCAGGCACGGTGTGGGATTACGGTTTTGGTTTGGACGTGCTGGGATTGCTGGAAGAAAAAATCGCCGGCGCTCCTTTGGAGAACATCTTGCAAGAACGTGTCTGGAGCAAGCTGGGCATGCGCGACACCACGTTCCGTCTGGCCAAAGTGGATCCGGCCCGTTTGGCCCATCCACTGCCCATCGATCCCTTGACCGGCAAGCCTCAATCCATTCCCAATTTGACCAAACCCTTGCAGTTTGATTGCGGCGGCGGCTGTGCATTGTCAACAGCGGCCGATTACATTCGGTTTGGGCAGATGCTGCTCAACCAAGGTCAATTGGACGGCCAGCGCATCTTGAACCCTGCCACGGTCGAGTTCATGACGTCTGATCACCTGACGCCCCACATTCAAAACAACGTGGCCGTCACCGAGCCTGCACGCCAAGGTTATGGCTTTGGCCTGAGTGTGGCGGTGCGCACCCAACGCGGCATGTCGGCCATGAATGGCCACCCCGGTGATTTTTTCTGGAATGGTGCCAATGGCACCATGTTCTGGGTCGATCCGCAAGAAAAATTGGTGGCCGTGGCCATGATCGCTGCCCCAGGCGAGATTCGCAAAGTCTTGCGTGAACAAGTCAATGCCGTGGTCTATGGGGCGCTACAGCCCTGAGTCGTCACATCTCAAAGTGGGCCCTGACACCGATCACGTTGAC
>CAWUNN010000321.1:0-2956 GCA_963923185.1 uncultured Limnohabitans sp.
TACACAGAGTAGATCGTCGGCAGCGTCAGATGTGTATAAGAGACAGGTGTAGATTTTGCCGGCAGGGACCGAGACTTTCTCCAAGGCGTCCAATACTTCTTGCACTGGTCGCTGGGCTGTCCATGCGCCAATGGCTTGGTCAAGCTCTTGCACGCGGGCCACGCGACCGGCGTTGTCGGCCAGTTGCGGGTCATCGGCCAAGTCGGCTCGATCGATCAGGCGCATCAGACGCTTGAAGATGCTGTCGCCGTTGCCAGCGATCAGCGCATAAGCGCCGTCTTGACACAAATAGGCGTTTGATGGCGCAATGCCAGGCAAGGCACTGCCGGCAGCCCCTCGAATGGCACCGAAAGCGCTGTACTCGGGCAACAGGCTTTCCATGCAATTGAACACCGCTTCGTACAAGGCGACGTCGATGATCTGCCCCTGGCCACTGACATGTCGGTGTTGCAGCGCCAGCAAAATGCCGATCACGCCGTGCAAGGCGGCCAGGGTATCGCCAATGCTCACCCCCACTCGCACGGGGATGCGACCCGGTTCGGCCGTCAAGTGACGCAACCCCCCCATGGCCTCGCCGATCACGCCAAATCCAGGGCGATTGCGGTAAGGCCCGGTTTGGCCATAGCCGCTGATGCGCAGCACGATCAGCTTGGGGTTGAGCGCCACCAAATCATCGGGTGAGAGGTTCCAGCCTTCCAATGCACCGGGCCTGAAGTTCTCGATCAGCACATCGGCCTCTTGGGCCAATTGGCGCACCAACTCTTGGCCTTTGGGGGTGCGCAAGTCGAGCGCCAGCGATTGCTTGTTGCGCGACTGCACCTGCCACCAGACCGAGGTGCCGTTTTGGATCAAACGCCAGTTGCGAAGCGGGTCGCCCGTCTGTGGGGGTTCGATTTTGATGACCTCGGCGCCAAAATCGGCCAAGGTTTTGGCGGCAAAGGGGCCTGCGATCAGCTGACCCAATTCAAGCACCTTCAGGCCCGCAAGAGCCGAGGTGGGATCCGAGATGGAAGATTGAAAGAGATTCATGACCCCAAGTGTGCAATCACCTGCAGAGCCGGTCTATTTGAATTGCAATCAGACTGTCTTCGTATTTTGCGAAGACGCGATCAGTGCAGAGCGAAACGCCTGTGCGTCGGCATCGGCATCGGGCCGTATGGCGATCATCAGGCGGCGCTTGGCCCAGGGGTCCAGCAGGGGGCGCCAGCAAAGCTTCATGTTTTGGATGATGGGCATGGCCGACGCCTTGGGCAGCATCGCCACCCCCAGGCCTGCGGCCACCATGTGGGCGACGGCATCAAAGCTGTTGACTTGCATGCGCAGCTTGAGTCGCTTGCCCAGTGCCATGGCTGCGGTTTGTTGCTGCTGCAAGAGCGCTGCACCCGGGTTCAGACTGACCCAGTGCTCGTCGAGCGCGTCGGCAAAGGCGATCGGTTTTTTGCCACAAAGTGGATGCTCAGAGGGCAAGATCAGCACCAATTCATCGCCCCGCAAGGGCAGTGCATCCAGGCCCTCGTCGGGTGTGCCTTCGACATACACGCCCACATCGGCTCGCCGCTCAAGCAAGCCTTTGACCACTTGTTCAGAGACCTTTTCTTCCAGATCGACCTGAATGTCGGGGTGCTGGATCGCCAATTCTGCCAACAGCTTGGGCAAAAACTGGCTGATGGCCGCGGTGCTGGCAAACAAGCGCATGTGCCGTTTGATGCCTTGTTGCAAATCGTCCAACTCACGCGCCAGGGTTTGCATGTGTTGCAGCAAGGTCAAACCATGGCGCAAAAAGGTCTGCCCGGCTGGGGTGACCTTCAAGCCCCTGGAGTGACGCTCAAACAGTGCAGTGCCCACTGCCGCTTCCAAATCCTTGATGCGCCGACTGGCCGCGGGCAGCACCAAATGGCACTCGCGTGCGGCCGTGGTGAGATTGCCAGTTTGGGCGCACAACACCGCCAGCCTGATCGAGACAAAATCAAACCTCGAGAGATTGAACTGGGTGGTCGCCATGGTGCGTCTTCAAGTGATGCGATGCAACTGCAAGCCAGAGGCTGCTGATAAATCGGGGGTGCCGGCCAATTTCATGGCCAGCTTCAATTCTCCCACCAACAGGTTCAGGGCGTGGTGTGCCCCGGCCTCACCACCAGCGCATGCGCCCCACAACGCGGCGCGTCCCACCGCAACGGCCTGTGCGCCCAAGGCCCGGGCTTTGAGCACATCGATCCCCCGGCGCACACCCGAGTCCAAGATCAAAGGCACTCGGCCCGCCACCGACTGGGCGATCAGGGGCAGGGCGTCCAGCGAGGCCACTGCCCCATCGAGCTGACGGCCTCCGTGGTTAGAGACCCAAATGCCATCGATCCCCATGGCCACCATGCGGGCTGCATCTTCGGGGTGGGCCACACCTTTGACCCACAACTGGCCATGCCAGAGCTGGCGCAATCGCTCCAGCTGCACCCATGTGAATTGGGCATCCAGATTTTGGCCGACCCGCGCGGCAATGGTCATGCCCGCACTGTCGTCATTCAAATAGCCTTTGACGTTTTCATATTCAGGAAACCCTTGGCTGAGCATCTGCCAGCTCCAATGCGGGTGCGTGAGGGCCGCCCACAGGTGCGATGCATTGAACTTCAGTGGCACCTGAATGCCGTTGCGCAAATCGCGCTCGCGTTTGCCCCCAGCGGGCAAGTCGACGGTGACCACCAAGGTGCGGTAGCCGGCCAGCCAAGCACGCTGCATCAATTGGTGATTGAAGTCATGGTTTTTCAACACGTACAACTGAAACCACAGCGGACCACTGACCGCACGCGCCATGGCCTCGATGCTGGTGGTGGACATGGTCGACAAGGTGTAGGCCAAACCCAAAGACGTGGCCGCTTTGGCCAAGGCGATGTCGGCTTGGGGCCAACCCAAGGCGCATGAACCCATCGGGGCCACGACCAAGGGGGCCGACAGCTTCTGACCC
>CAWUNN010000322.1:0-2937 GCA_963923185.1 uncultured Limnohabitans sp.
GATGAAGGTGGCTGACCAACCCGCCCATGTGCTGCCCTACGGCTTGCTCAAGCGAATGGATTTGGCCAGGGCCTTGGTGTCCCAACCCGATTTGCTGCTGCTCGATGAGCCGACTTCGGGCATGTCGGACATCGAGGCCGTGCATGCCATTCAAATCGTCAAAGAGATCAGTCAAAGCCAAGGCATTGGCCTGATCGTCATTGAACACAACATGCGCGTGATGATGGAGCTGGCCGATCAAATCACCATGTTGCACCTGGGACAAGTCATTGCCCAAGGCAGCCCCACAGAAGTGGCCAACAACCCGCTGGCGATCGAGGCGTATTTGGGTGAGGAGCTCAACGATGCTTGAGGTCACCCATTTGCATGCACAGTATGGGGCGGTCAAAGCCTTGACCGACGTCAGCCTCAGTGTGCCCAAAGGCGCTTTGATGGGCGTGCTGGGGGCCAACGGCTCAGGCAAAACCACCCTCATGCAGGCCATTGCCGGATTGATCAAACCTTCACAGGGGCAAGTGATTTTGAATGGTGAGCCCATTCAAGCCTGTCCCGCTCATGTCATTGCCAAAAAAGGTTTGACCTTGGTGCCCCAAGGGCGCATGTTGTTTGCTGAGATGACTGTTTTTGAGAACCTGGAGATGGGGGCCTATTTGCTGGGTGATGCGGACATCTTTGAGCAGCGCTTGAACGCAGTCCACGACATGTTTCCCATTTTGAAGCAGCGGTCTCAGCAACCCGTGGCATTGATGTCCGGGGGTGAACAACAAATGTTGGCCATTGCCAGGGCTTGGATGGCTCAACCCAACATCATGCTGCTCGATGAACCCTCGATCGGATTGGCGCCCAAGATCTTTGACCAAATTCTCGAGACCCTTCAAGACATGAACCAGCGCCACGGCACCACCTTGTTGATTGCCGAACAAAACGCCAGAAAGTTATTGCGCTGTGTCTCGCATGCCCACGTGCTCGAATCTGGGGCGGTGGCTTTGCACGGCTCAGCTGAACAATTGATGCACAACGAGGATGTTCGCAAAGCCTATTTGGGGCTTTGACCGTTTGACATTTGACCCACCTGTTATTTTGGATCGATACATGAAACTGATTGACTTGCATTCACACTGGGGCACCCGAAGAGGCTACGTGCTGCGCACACCAGCCGAATTGGCTCAGCAAAAAAAGACTTGGAATTCTGAAGTTCGGTATGCCAGCGAGCAAGAAATGGCCGATTATTTCAAGGCCAACCACGCCCAAGTGATATTGGATTTGGGCTTCACCAAGTTCGCCCCTTTGCCCGAAATCATGCCGTTGCACGATTATTCGTTTGAGATGCAGCGCCTTTACCCCGAGCAAATTTTGGGGCACTGGTACCACATTGATCCCATCTTTCATGGCAAGCAAGCCGGATTGGCCGAGTTGAGGAGGTGCATCGATGCCAAAGCGGGTTTTGTCGGCCTGGCCGTGAACGGTTCGGGATCGGTGCCGGCCAGTGATCCAGCCTACGCGCCTTACTATCGCTTGTGCATCGAGGCGAATGTGCCCGTTCTGATTTTTGTGGGCACCACCGGCTTGGGGGCTGGCCTGCCTGGGGGCAACGGCATCTTGTTGGACAGTTGTCACCCGCGTCATCTGGACATGGTGGCGGCGTACAACCCCGATTTGAAAATCGTGGCGGCTAGACCCGGCTGGCCTTGGCAGGCTGAGACCATTGCGGTGCTCATGCACAAGCGCAACATTTGGTATGAATTGCACGGGTGGTCACCCAAATACTTCACACCCGACCTGAAGCACGACATCGCCAGAAGGCTGCAAGACCGCATCATGTTTGGAGGCGATTACCCCTTGTATACCTACGAGCGACTGACCTCAGAGTGGCGCGCTGAAGGCTATCAGGAAGAGGTGTTGGAAAAAGTGTTTCATGCCAACGCCGAGCGTTTTTTGGCACAGGTGAATTGACATGGATTTAGGACTGAAAAACAAAGTGGCCATTGTCGGTGGCGCGAGCATGGGCATCGGTTATGGCATCGCTGATCGGCTGGCTGGCGAAGGCGCGGGACTGGTGATTTTTGCTCGTCGCATGGAAAAGCTACAAGCTGCTGCCCAACGCTTAGAACAGCAGCATGGGGTGAGGGTCATTCCTATTGCAGCCGATATTCGAAACCAAGATGAGAGCCCTCGCATCGTGCAAGCCGCTTTGGATCATTTCGGTCGCTTGGATATTTTGGTCAACAACGATGGAGCGCCACCCCTGGGACCGCTAGAGAGTTTCGACGATGTCGCATGGCAAAAAGCCATTGAACAAAATCTGTACAGCGTGATCCGCATGGTGCGCTCTGCACTGCCACATCTGAAAGCCAATGGACAAGGCAGTATTTTGAACATCTCTGCCATCTCCGCCATTCAGCCGATCGCGGGCTTTGGCCTGTCGGTCGCCAGTTGGGCGGGCTTGATGGGTTATGCCAAAACCCTGTCGCTGGAGATCGCCAAACACGGCATCAATGTCAACACGATTTGCCCAGGCTACATCGACACCGATCGATTGCAAAAGGTCTTCAATTCGGGGCAAGAAGACCCAGCGGTGGTGCGCGCTAAGTTGGAGTCCGAAATTCCATTGGGTCGCATCGGTCGCACCACCGACATCGCCAACTTGGTGGCGCTGTTGGTCTCGCCAGCTGGCGCCTACATCACCGGCTGCACCATCCCTGTCGATGGCGGCTTGTTGCGCGGCTTGCGCTGAAGCATCCCAGTTTCATTGTTTTTGAATCGAGCAGGACCTCATGAGCCATTCCACATTCAAAACCAGGTTCACGCGAGCTTTGCGCGAGCAGTTCATCCAAAGTGGTGCATGGCGCGATCAGACCTTTTACCACCACATTGAACTGCGAGCCAAGCAACACCCTGATCGGGTGGTGTTCATCGATGAACACCGATCGATCACGT
>CAWUNN010000323.1:0-2929 GCA_963923185.1 uncultured Limnohabitans sp.
GCCTATGGATGCGAGATCTTGGACGGCATTGGATCGACCGAGATGCTGCACATCTTTTTGTCCAACCGACCTGGCCAGGTGCGCTACGGCACCACCGGTCAAGCGGTGCCTGGGTACGAGTTGCGCTTGATCAACGACGAGGGCCTAGAGTGTGGGCCGGGTGAGCTGGGTGAGCTGCAAATCAAAGGGCCCAGCTCGGCCTTGTTGTACTGGGGCAATCGCGCCAAAACCAAGGCCACCTTTTGTGGCGAATGGACCCGAAGCGGCGACAAGTACAGCCGCGATGGCGAGGGTTACTACACCTATGGTGGGCGCACCGACGACATGCTGAAAGTGGGCGGCATTTATGTCTCGCCCTTTGAGGTCGAGGCCTCGCTGATGACGCACCCTGCGGTGCTCGAAGCCGCTGTGATTGGCGTGGCCGATGAAGAGGGCCTGATCAAGCCCAAAGCCTATGTGGTCTTAAAGCCGGGTCAGCACACCGATGCCCAGGGCCTCAAAGCCCATGTCAAAGCACAACTTGCGCCTTACAAATACCCGCGTTGGATTGAGATCATCCACGAATTGCCTAAAACGGCCACCGGGAAAATCCAGAGGTTCAAACTGCGCTCGACTCGTTCATAATCGAATGGCATTTCATTGGAAGGAACACCCATGACCTCACGTCGCCTGGTTCTCAGCCGCAGTGCAGCCTTGATCGGCGCGGCATCGACTGCCATGTTGTTGCCCGAAATCGTGCGCGCACAAAGCAACAAGGTGCGCATCGGCCTGATGCTGCCCTACACCGGCACCTTTGCGCCGTTGGGCGTGGCCATCGAGAACTCTTTTCGCATGGCCATCGATGAGCAAGGCGGCAAGCTGGCCGGCCGCGAGATCGAGTGGTTCAAGGTCGATGACGAGTCAGAACCCTCTAAAGGGGTGGAGAACGCCTCCCGCTTGGTGCAACGCGACAAAGTCGATGTGCTCTTGGGCACGGTGCACTCGGGCGTGCAAATGGGCATTCACCGCGTGGCCCGCGAAAGCGGCGTCTTGAACATCGTGCCCAATGCCGGCGTGCATGCGGCCACCCGTGCCCTGTGCGCACCCAATGTGTTTCGCACGTCTTTCAGCAACTCGCAGCCGCCGCGTGCCCTGGGCAAGCCCATGATGGACAAGGGCCTTAAAAAGGCAGTTTGGATTTCTTGGAAGTACTCGGCTGGCGAAGAGGCCTTTGAAGGCTTTCGCGATGGCTACCAAGCCGCCGGTGGCACCATCATCAAAGAATTGGGCCTGCCCTTTCCCAACGTCGAGTTCCAGGCTTTGCTGACCGAGATCGCTGCGCTCAAACCCGATGCGGTGGCTTGCTTTTTTGCCGGCGGCGGCGCCGCCAAGTTCATCAAAGACTATGCGGCAGCCGGCCTCAAGGGCAAGATTCCCTTGTACGGGTCGGGCTTTTTGACCGAAGGGGTGCTGGACGCAGCAGGACCTGCCGCAGACGGCATCTACACCACCTTGCACTACAGTGACTCGCTGGACACGCCGCGCAACAAATCCTTCCGCCTGGCCTATGCCAAGACCTTCAAGCTGCAACCCGATGTGTATGCCGTGCAAGGCTACGACTCAGGTCTGCTCTTGATCGCAGGCGCCAACGCCGTGGGAGGCGACTTGTCCAACAAAAAGGCACTGTATGCCGCCATGGAAAACGCCACCATCGACAGCCCCCGTGGCAAGTGGACCATGAGCAAATCGCACAACCCGGTGCAAGACATCTACTTGCGCGTGGTCGAGAACAAAGAAAACAAAGTGGTGGGCATTGCCGCCAAGGCCCTGGCCGACTCGGGCGCAGGGTGCCGCATGGCGTGATGGGTCTCAGTGGATTTCGCCAACTTTCTCATCCAAATCCTCAACAGCGTTCAGTACGGCTTGCTGCTGTTTTTACTGGCAGCCGGGCTGACGCTGATCTTTGGCATCATGGGCGTGGTCAATCTGGCCCATGGCAGCTTTTACATGTTGGGCGCTTATTTGGGCTACGGGCTGACCGCCCACACCGGCAGCCTGTCATTGGCCTTGGCCGCTGGGGCGGCGCTCTCGGTCGCCTTGGGTTGGCTGCTGGAGCGTGTGCTGTTTCGTCACTTTTACCACCGCGACCACTTGGACCAGGTGCTGATGACCTTTGGCTTGATCTATGTGATGGAAGAGGCCCGCTCCATCGTGTGGGGCGACGATGTGCACGGCGTGCCCATCCCAGAGCTGTTGTCGGGCTCGATTGAGCTGACCGAGAACCTCTCTTACCCGCACTACCGCTTGTTCATCTCGGTCTTGTGTTTGCTGCTGGCCTGGGGCTTGTATGCCTTGCTGGCCAAAACCCGCATTGGCATGCGCATCAGAGCGGGGGCCTTCAACTCTGACATGACCGAGGCTTTGGGCATTCACATCCGCCGCTTGCATGCCTTGGTGTTTGCGTTGGGCGTGGGCTTGGCGGCGGTGGCGGGCATCTTGGCGGCCCCGATCTCCAGCGTCTATCCCAACATGGGCTCGCAAGTGCTGATCATGTGCTTTGTGGTGGTGGTGATCGGTGGCATTGGCAGCGTGCGCGGGGCCATGATCGCAGCCCTGTTGGTGGGACTGGTGGACACCTTTGGCAAGGTGCTGTTGCCCTCGGTGGCCAGCATGGGCGTGTACGTGCTGATGGCCCTGGTGCTGCTGTGGCGACCGCAGGGGCTTTTCAAATCATGAGCCAAGCCCGCGCCCATTTAGAGGTCTTGCCCCCCGGCTTGAAGGCGGTGGTCGTGCTGGGTGCGCTGGCCCTGGCCGTGTTCCCTTGGTTTGGCTCCGAGTTTGACACCCAGACCGTGGCCCGCATGATGATCTTGGCCATTTTTGCCATGAGCCTGGATCTGCTTCAAGGCGTGAGCGGCCTGGTGTCCCTGGGCCATGCGGCGTACTTTGG
>CAWUNN010000324.1:0-2926 GCA_963923185.1 uncultured Limnohabitans sp.
CCAATTGGGTTCGGGCGTCGATCCCCCGTTGGCAACTGGCTTTGAAGTAAGCATCATCTTGAACCGAGGCCAGCGCACCAGCCAAAGCCAAGCGATCCATGGGGTAAGAGTTGAAGCTGTTTTTGATGCGCTCGAGGCCTTCAATCAATTCGGCAGAACCCAGTGCGTAGCCGACACGCAAGCCAGCCAATGATCGGCTTTTGGAGAAGGTGTGACAGACGAGCAAGTTGGGGTAACGAGGAATCAGGCTGACAGCACTGTGTCCGCCAAAGTCAACATAAGCTTCATCGACCAAGACCACGGCCTGAGGGTTGCCCGCCACCAAGCGTTCGACTTCGCTCAAGGGCATGGGCATGCCAGTGGGCGCGTTGGGGTTGGGGAAAATGATGGCCCCTGCGGCTTGACCGTTTTTCGGCAGGTAGTCATCCGCGCGAATGGAGAAGTCATCTGCCAAAGGGATGGTTCGATGGTCAATGCCATACAGCCCGCAATACACCGGGTAGAAGCTGTAGGTGATGTCAGGGAACCAAAGTCCGCCAGGTCGATTGAGCAAACCCATGAAGGCGTGGGCCAAGACCTCGTCCGAGCCATTGCCGACAAAGACCTGTTGGGTCATCAAACCATGATGTTGCGCCAAGGCAGCTTTCAAATCATGTGAGTTGGGATCGGGATACAGTCGCAACCCGTCATGGGTGGCGGCGCGAATGGCCTCTAGGACTTTGGGCGAGGGGCCATCAGGATGTTCATTGGTATTGAGCTTGACCAGGTTGGCGATTTGCGGTTGCTCGCCAGGAACATAGGGGGTCAGGCCGTTCACCACGGCACTCCAGTATTGGCTCATGGGTATCTGTGTGTATCTGGAACAAAAGCCGCCTGAGACAGGGCTTTCAAGGGTGACAATGGTATCATGAGGGTATCCATATTTTCAGCACTAAGCCCATGCGGCAAGCCGAAGTCACACGCAATACCCAAGAGACCCAAATCACGGTCAAACTCAATTTGGATGGCACGGGTCAATCCAGTTTGTCGACCGGCATCGGGTTTTTTGACCACATGCTGGATCAAATTGCCCGACACGGCTTGATTGACTTGCATGTGAAAGCCGAGGGTGACTTGCACATCGATGGTCACCACACCGTCGAAGACGTGGGGATTGCCATTGGACAGGCACTGGCCAAAGCCGTGGGTGACAAAAAAGGCATTCGCCGATATGGGCACGCTTATGTGCCCCTGGACGAAGCCCTGAGCCGGGTGGTGATTGATTTTTCTGGTCGGCCTGGCTTGACCATGGATGTGCCCTTCAGCAGCGGCACAATTGGCACTTTTGACGCCCAGTTGACTTACGAGTTTTTTCAAGGCTTGGTCAACCATGCCTTCATCACGGTGCACATCGACAATTTGCGCGGCCACAATGCGCACCATCAGGCCGAGACGGTGTTCAAAGCCTTTGGTCGAGCCTTGCGAATGGCTGCCGAGCCTGACGCACGTGCTGCTGGCACCATCCCGTCGACCAAGGGCACTCTCTGACCAAGCGGCTGGTATGAACACGGTGGCGGTGATCGATTACGGCATGGGCAATCTGCGCTCGGTGGCGCAGGCTGTGCTCAGCGCTGCCCATCACCATGGTGCCCAAGCCCTGATCACTGCCGACCCCGATCAGGTCAGACGTGCCGATCGGGTGGTGTTGCCCGGCCAAGGGGCCATGCCCGATTGCATGCGCGAGCTGCGTCAATCGGGATTGATGCAAGCGGTGTTGGAAGCGGCTCAACAAAAACCCATGTTTGGCGTGTGTGTGGGCATGCAAATGTTGTTGGACCACAGCGCCGAATCGCACCACGATCAGCCCACCCCCTGTTTGGGGTTGGTGCCTGGTCAAGTCCTGAAATTTCAGTTGCAGGGGCAATTCCAACCCGATGGGACGCGCTACAAAGTCCCTCAGATGGGTTGGAACCAAGTTCACCAGAGACAACCCCACCCGATCTGGAAAGGGGTGCCTGATGGGGCGTTTTTTTACTTTGTGCACAGTTTTTACGCCAAACCGTCTCATGCGCACCACATTGCAGCAGAAACTGAGTATGGCGCACCCTTTACCTCGGCGATCTGCCGCGATAATATTTTTGCGACACAATTTCACCCTGAAAAAAGTGCTGACTTCGGATTGGCCCTGTACCGCAATTTTCTTGCCTGGAAGCCCTGAGTTCATGACCAAGCCTGGGCCCTGGAGGGCCGTGAATTTTTCATCATGTTGCTGATACCCGCCATAGATTTGAAAGATGGACAGTGTGTGCGCCTTAAACAGGGCGACATGGATCTGTCGACCACCTTCAGTGATCAACCTGCCGACATGGCCCAAAAATGGGTTCAACAAGGCGCGCGGCGACTGCACTTGGTCGACCTCAATGGCGCCTTTGCCGGCAAGCCGCAAAACTACAACGCCATCAAATCGATCTTGAAGGTGGTGGGCGATGACGTCCCTGTGCAACTGGGCGGCGGCATTCGCGACTTGGACACCATTGAGAAATACATCGATGGTGGCATTCGCTACATCATCATCGGCACTGCAGCAGTCAAGAACCCTGGCTTTTTAAAAGATGCGTGCAGTGCGTTTGGTGGTCACATCATCGTGGGCTTGGATGCCAAAGATGGCAAAGTGGCCACCGATGGCTGGAGCAAGCTCACGGGGCATGAAGTGGTCGACTTGGCTCGCAAGTTCGAAGACTACGGGGTTGAGTCCATCATCTACACCGACATCGGTCGCGATGGCATGTTGACGGGCATCAACATCGATGCCACGGTTCGTTTGGCCCAAGCGCTGACCATTCCGGTGATTGCCTCGGGTGGGCTGGCTGGCATGGCTGACATTGAGCATCTGTGTGCGGTCCAAGACGAAGGCATTGAGGGCGTCATCTGCGGCCGTGCCATCTAC
>CAWUNN010000325.1:0-2923 GCA_963923185.1 uncultured Limnohabitans sp.
GTTTCCCACGCCAACAACAAAACCAAGCGCCGCTTCATGCCCAACCTGCAATACCGCCGGTTCTGGGTCGAGAGCGAAAACCGTTGGGTGCGCCTGCGCGTGTCCAGCGCCGCCCTGCGTTTGATCGATAAAAACGGCATTGACGCCGTGCTCGCTGATTTGCGTGCACGCGGCCAGGCCTGAGCACCTGAAAGGAACACATCATGGCATCCAAAGGCGGACGCGAAAAAATCAAGCTGGAATCTTCTGCTGGCACCGGTCACTTTTACACCACCAGCAAAAACAAGAAGACCATGCCCGAAAAAATGACCATCATGAAGTTTGATCCCAAAGCTCGCAAACACGTCGAGTACAAAGAAACCAAACTCAAGTGACGCACGCAGGCCTGTCTTCAACGGGCCGCTGCAACCCCAAGGGACTCATCAGAGTCCCTTTTTTCATGCTTCGTTTTGTTCCAAATAGCGCTGAGCATCCAGCGCGGCCATGCAACCGGTGCCGGCACTGGTGATGGCTTGTCGGTAGACATGGTCTTGCACGTCACCCGCCGCAAAAACACCGGGTACGCTGGTCATGGTGGCAAAGCCTTGCAGGCCACTGCGGGTGACGATGTAGCCGTCTTTCATGTCCAGTTGGCCCTTGAAGATGTCGGTGTTGGGCTGATGTCCAATCGCAATGAAGCAACCTTGCAAGGCCAGGTCTTGGGTGCCGCCATCGGCCCGTTTGAGGCGCACACCCGTGACCCCAGACGCATCACCCAGCACCTGGTCCAATTGGCTGTTGAGTTCAAGCACTATTTTGCCGGCTTTGACTTTCTCCATCAGCTTGTCGATCATGATGGGTTCGGCCTTGAATTTGTCGCGCCGGTGCACCAAATGCACTTGGCTGGCGATGTTGGACAAATACAGCGCCTCTTCCACGGCCGTGTTGCCCCCGCCCACCACACAGACCTTTTGCTCGCGATAGAAAAAGCCGTCGCAGGTGGCGCAACCACTCACGCCACGCCCCATGAATTCAGTCTCTGAGGGCAAGCCCAGGTATTTGGCCGAAGCGCCGGTGGCAATGATCAGTGCGTCGCAAGTGTACGAGCCACTGTCGCCTTGCAGTTGAAAGGGACGCTGGCTGAAATCGACCGTGTGAATGTGATCAAAAACGATTTCTGTCTTGAAGCGCTCAGCATGCTCTTGAAAGCGTTGCATCAAATCTGGGCCCTGAACGCCATGCACATCGGCAGGCCAATTGTCCACTTCGGTGGTGGTCATCAATTGGCCGCCTTGGGCCATGCCCGTGATCAGCAAGGGGTTCAGATTGGCCCGGGCGGCATAAACAGCAGCCGTGTATCCGGCTGGGCCAGAGCCCAGGATCAACACTTTGGCATGGCGGACGTTCGACATTTGAGGTTCCTATGGTGAAGCATCGATTGTAATAAAAGGCCATAAAGTCAGGCCGTTAGGGGTATGCATGCTCGCCACTGAGCCAGAATGGCACTACCATATCGGTTGGGCAGATTCATCCCTCATGACCTATACGCTAAAGACTCTCTTGGAAGACACTCAGTCGCCGGCTGAACTCACCGGCTGGCGTCGTTTTTTGCAAGAAATTGCATTGATATCGGCCTTTGTGGGGCTGATGTTCACACTCATTTCACTGCTGAGTTATCACCGCGCCGATCCGGCTTGGTGGTTGACCACCGGACAACCCGATGGGTCGGCCCAAGTGGCCAATTGGGGCGGGCGCTTGGGCGCATGGCTGGCGGGGCTGGGGTATTTCTTGTTGGGTTACTCGGTGTGGTGGTGCTGGCTGGCTGCTGCGTCGGCATGGTGGCGTGCACTGAGCCAGCGCTGGCGTGCCGAGCTCGAAGTCACTTGGTTGGACAGCCGTTGGGCTTTTTGGTTGGGGCTGGTGTTGCTGTTGCTCTCTAGCACCGGTCTCGAGTGGACCCGTTTGTACCGTTGGGATCATGTGCAATACCAACCCACGGGCGGCTTGGGTTGCGCCATGGGGCAAACCGGTGGGGCCTTGGGATGTGTGTTGGGGCAGGGGGGACAAATTCTGCTGGGCTTCAATGGCTCGGGCATGGTGTTCATCGCCTTCATGCTGGTGGGCATGTCTTGGGTCTTCAGGTTTTCTTGGTTGGGCCTGGCTCAGTCCATCGGTCAACGCATCGAAGAGGCCCTGCAAGCCCGACGCGAGCGCCGAGAAATTGAGCAAGACTTTGCCCTGGGCCAGGCCGCTGCCATGGCCCGCGAAGAAGTCGTGCACATCGAGCGGGTCGACATCGAAGACCAGCATCCAGCCCCCATTGTCATCGTCGAGCCCGAGGTGATCGAGGTGCCTCAAAGTGCGCGCGTGGTGCGTGAGCGCCAAAAACCTTTGTTTGCCGACATGCCCGATTCGCGTTTGCCGCAGGTCGATTTGCTAGACGCCAACTCTGCCCGACAAGACACCGTATCGGCTGAAACCCTGGAGATGACCAGTCGACTGATTGAGAAAAAGCTCAAAGACTTCGGGGTTGAAGTTCGGGTCGTCGCCGCCGCCCCAGGCCCGGTGATCACGCGCTACGAAATTGAGCCCGCCACCGGTGTCAAAGGCTCGCAAATCGTCAACCTGGCCAAAGACTTGGCGCGCTCGCTGAGCTTGGTCAGCATTCGGGTGGTCGAGACGATTCCTGGCAAAAACTACATGGCGCTCGAGTTGCCCAACGCCAAGCGCCAATCGATTCGACTGAGTGAAATTTTAGGCTCGCAGGTCTACAACGAAGCCAAGTCGATGTTGACCATGGGCTTGGGCAAAGACATCGTGGGCAACCCGGTGGTGGCCGATCTGGCCAAGATGCCCCATGTTTTGGTGGCAGGCACCACCGGTTCGGGCAAGTCGGTGGGGATCAACGCCATGATCTTGTCGCTGCTGTACAAAGCCGAAGCTG
>CAWUNN010000326.1:0-2895 GCA_963923185.1 uncultured Limnohabitans sp.
TTGGCCGTGGGTTACACCCTGGATGAGTTGCGCAACGACATCACTGGTGGCGCAACGCCTGCCAGCTTTGAGCCCAGCATCGACTACGTGGTCACCAAAATTCCACGCTTTGCCTTTGAAAAATTTCCCACGGCCGACAGCCGCTTGACCACTCAGATGAAGTCGGTGGGCGAGGTCATGGCCATGGGACGCACCTTCCAAGAGTCTTTCCAGAAAGCCCTGCGTGGCTTGGAGGTAGGCGTCGACGGCATGAACGAAAAAACCCAAGATCGCCAAGTGCTGGAAAAAGAGCTGGGCGAACCAGGTCCCGAGCGCATTTGGTACGTGGGCGATGCGTTTGCTCAAGGTTTGACGGTGGACGAGGTGTTTGATTTGACCAAGATCGACCGCTGGTTCCTGATTCAGATCGAAGAGATCGTCAAAATTGAACTTGAACTGGAACAACAATCGCTGTCAGATCTCAGTGCCAGCGAACTGAGGCTGCTCAAGCAAAAGGGTTTCTCAGACCGACGCCTGGCCAAACTGCTCAAAGTCACCGAAGCCCAGATCAGGTCTCAGCGGCATCAATGGGGCATTCGGCCCGTTTACAAGCGGGTCGATACCTGTGCTGCCGAATTTGCCACCGACACCGCCTACATGTACTCGACTTACGACCAAGAATGCGAGGCCGAACCCACCCAAGCCAAAAAAATCATGGTGCTGGGTGGGGGGCCCAATCGCATCGGTCAAGGCATCGAGTTTGACTACTGTTGCGTGCATGCGGCCTTGGCCATGCGCGAGGACGGTTACGAGACCATCATGGTCAATTGCAACCCCGAGACCGTCTCGACCGATTACGACACCTCGGATCGCTTGTATTTTGAGCCTTTGACTCTGGAAGACGTTCTTGAGATCGTCGACAAAGAAAAACCCACTGGCGTCATCGTTCAGTATGGGGGGCAAACCCCCCTGAAGCTGGCCTTGGGGCTAGAAGCCGCTGGCGTGCCCATCATTGGCACCAGCCCCGACATGATCGATGCGGCCGAAGACCGCGAACGCTTTCAAAAGCTGCTGCATCAATTGGGCTTGCGTCAGCCACCCAATGCCACCGCTCGCACCGAGGCGCAGGCCTTGGAAAAAGCCACCGAGTTGGGCTATCCGCTGGTGGTTCGGCCCAGCTACGTGCTGGGTGGACGAGCCATGGAAATTGTGCACGAGCAGCGTGATCTCGAGCGCTACATGCGCGAGGCCGTCAAAGTCTCAAACGACTCACCCGTCTTGTTGGATCGTTTTTTGAATGATGCCATCGAGTGCGATGTCGACTGTTTGCGTGACCCCTCTGGGCGCACCTTCATCGGCGGCGTGATGGAGCACATCGAGCAAGCCGGCGTGCACAGCGGTGACTCGGCCTGCTCGTTGCCCCCGTATTCTTTGTCCGCATCCACGGTCGATGAGCTCAAGCGTCAATCGGCAGCCATGGCGGGTGCTTTGAATGTGGTGGGTCTGATGAATGTGCAGTTTGCGATTCAAAAGCAACATGGCCAAGACGTCATCTACGTGCTGGAAGTCAACCCACGTGCCTCGCGCACTGTGCCCTATGTCTCTAAAGCCACAGGCATCCAGCTGGCCAAAGTGGCCGCCCGCTGCATGGCTGGTCAGACGTTGCAAGATCAAGGCATCACGGCCGAGGTCACGCCACCTTATTTCAGTGTGAAAGAGGCGGTCTTCCCATTTGTCAAGTTCCCAGGCGTCGATACCATTTTGGGGCCCGAGATGAAGTCCACGGGCGAGGTCATGGGTGTGGGTAAAACCTTTGGTGAAGCCTTCGTCAAAAGCCAATTGGGCGCAGGCACCCGCTTGCCCAGACCTTTCAATACCGATGGCAGCCCAGTGGGCAAGGTCTTCATTTCGGTCAAGCCCAGTGACAAAATTCGGGCGGTCGAGGTGGCACGCGATTTGACCACCATGGGCTTCAGGCTGATTGCCACCAAAGGCACAGCCAGCGCCATTGCCGCTGCAGGCATTGCTTGCGAGACGGTCAACAAAGTCACAGAGGGGCGACCGCACATCGTGGACATGATCAAAAACAACGAAGTGTCCTTGGTGATCAACACGGTCGAAGAGCGGCGCAATGCGATCGTGGATTCGCGCCACATCCGCACCTCGGCCCTGTTGAACCGGGTCACCACCTTCACCACCATCGCCGGCGCTGAAGCCGCCGTGCAAGGCATGAAATACCTCGATCATCTGGACGTCATCTCTGTCCAAGAGATGCATGCCCAATTGGTTTGATTTTGAAATTGATCACAGCATGTCCACTTTACCCATCACCCAACGCGGGGCTGAAAAGCTCAAAGCCGAGCTGCACCGCCTGAAAACGGTTGACCGCCCCGCGGTCATCAATGCCATTGCAGAAGCCCGCGCACAGGGCGACTTGAGCGAAAACGCCGAGTACGATGCGGCCAAAGACCGTCAAGGCTTCATCGAGGGGCGCATTCAAGAGATCGAGGGCAAACTCTCGGTGGCCCAGGTCATCGACCCCTCATCGATCGATGCCGGTGGCCGCGTGGTCTTTGGTGCCACGGTCGAGCTTGAAGAAGAGGCCAGCGGCGAGCAGGTGACGTACCAAATCGTGGGCGAAGACGAGGCCGACCTGAAGTTGGGCTTGATCAACATCTCCAGCCCCATCTCCCGCGCACTGATTGGCAAAGAAGAAGGCGATGTGGCCGAAGTTCAAGCCCCAGGTGGGGTCAAGCGCTACGAGATCGTGGCCGTTCATTACCGTTGATGCCATGAAAAAAGCCCTGTCTCTGTATGCCGCTGCCTTGTGGTGGGGCAGTCTGACGGCCGTTGGGGCCTGGGTCGTGCCTTTGTTGTTCCATCACCTGGACACACCAGCTTTGGCCGGTCAAATGG
>CAWUNN010000327.1:0-2887 GCA_963923185.1 uncultured Limnohabitans sp.
GTCATCACCGCCGCCAACGCCAGCCAGATTTGCGATGGCGCCTCTGGCGTGATGGTGGTCAATGAACGCGGCCTCAAAGCCCTGGGAGTGGCCCCGCTGGCGCGCATTCACCACATGACCTTGCTGGGGCACGACCCGGTCATCATGTTGGAAGCCCCGTTGCCAGCCACCGAGAAGGCTTTGAAAAAATCAGGGCTGAAGATCGAAGACATCGATTTGTACGAGGTCAACGAGGCCTTTGCCCCAGTGCCTTTGGCTTGGGCCCAGGCCTTGGGGGCGGACGCGCGCCGACTCAATGTGCACGGTGGCGCGATTGCCCTGGGCCACCCCTTGGGCGCATCCGGCACCAAGTTGATGACCACCTTGGTCCATGCCCTGATCCGGCACGACAAAAAATGGGGTTTGCAAACCATGTGCGAAGGCGGTGGCATGGCCAACGTCACCATCGTCGAGCGCCTATGACCCCACAGGCTGACCAGCCCTTGCTGTCGGTCACCGATGTCACCGTTCGCTTTGGTGGCATTGTGGCCTTGGACGGCGTCTCAATGCATGTCAATCGGCATGAAATCTGCGCCCTGATTGGCCCCAACGGTGCTGGCAAAAGCACCTTGTTCAATTGCTTGTCTCGCTTGTACCCACCCGTCAGTGGGCGCATTGAATTCAACGGCCAGTCCATCGAGGGCATGCCTCGGCACCAGATGGCGGCCTTGGGCATGGGCCGCACCTTTCAAAACCTGGCGCTGTTCAAAAGCATGACCGTGCTAGAGAACGTGCTGATCGGTGGTCACTCTCACCATGATGCGGGATTTGCGCGCAACCTGCTGCGCTGGCGCACTGCACAGCAAGATTCGCAAGCCTTGCACCAAGCACAGTCCTTGATCGACACCCTTGAGTTGGGGGCGGTGGCACACCGAGTAGTGGCCGATTTGCCCTTTGGCACCCAAAAGCGTGTCGAGCTGGCGCGCGCCTTGGCCGCGCAACCCCAACTGCTGTTGCTCGATGAGCCCGCTTGCGGCCTGAATCACCAAGAGCTCAAGGGTTTGGGGCAGTTGATCGTTGACATCCGCGACCGACTCCACATCACGGTGCTGCTGGTCGAGCATCACATGGGCCTGGTGATGAGCATCTCTGATCGGGTGGTGGCCTTGAATTTTGGGCGCCGCATCGCCCAAGGCACACCCCAAGAGGTCAGGCAACACCCCGAGGTGATCCAGGCCTATTTGGGTCAAAGCTCAGGGGGCAAGCCATGACTGCCTTGCTTGAAGTCAGCGACCTGCATGCCCGCTACGGCCAAACCTCAGTGCTGCACGGCTTGAACCTGCAAATCCAGCCAGGCCAAGTGACGGCTTTGCTGGGGGCCAATGGCGCCGGCAAAACCACCACCTTGCGCGCTTTGTGCCAGTTGGTGGTGCAAACCACGGGCCGCATCGTCTTCGATGGCACTGAGCTCAGCCAGTGCACGACCGAGCAAATTGCTCGGTTGGGTGTCGGCCATGTGCCCGATGGGCGTGGCACTTTTTTGGCGCTGAGCACGCTGGAGAATTTGCAATTGGGGGCCTACAGCCGAGCCAGCCGAACAGGTTGGGCCGACGACCTCGAGCGCATCTTCGATTACTTTCCACGCCTGCGCGAGCGTGCCCAGCAGCAAGCTGGCACTTTGTCAGGGGGTGAGCAGCAGATGCTGGCGATCGGGCGTGCCCTGATGGGACGCCCGCGCCTTTTGCTGTTGGATGAGCCTTCGTTTGGTTTGGCTCCTTTGGTGGTGCAAGACATTTTTGCCATCATGCGCCGCATCAACCAAGAACAAGGGGTGGCGATTTTGTTGGTCGAGCAAAACGCCAGCTTGGCGCTGGACATCGCGCACAGCGCCTACGTGCTTGAGACCGGTCGCATCGTGTTGCATGGCCCTGCGTCTGAGCTGCGCCAAAACGACGCCGTGCGCCAAGCGTATTTAGGGGAGTGAGCGCGCCATGACCGAGCTTTTGCATCAAACCCTCTCCGGACTGGCCACGGGGGGCATTTATGCCTGTGTGGCCTTGGCCCTGGTCATGATCTATCAGGCCTCACAACACATCAACTTTGCCCAAGGCGAGATGGCCATGTTCTCGACTTTTTTGGCCTGGATGCTGCTGCAGGCGGGTCTGTCTTATTGGGCTGCATTCGTCTCGACGGTGCTGGCCTCGTTTGTGTTGTCGGCGCTGGTCGAATGGGTGGTGATCCGGCCCATGCACCAGGCCCCGGTGTTGTCGGTGGTGGTGGTCTTCATTGGGTTGCTGGTGATTTTCCACAGCCTCGCCGGGTGGTTGTTTGGATACACCATCAAGCCATTTCCCAGTCCCTTTGCGGCCGATGCCTGGTATGGCTCGACCCTGATGTCGGCGCACGAGGTCGGTGCCCTGTTCGTGGCGCTGTGCATGGTGGCTTTGTTGTTTTCATTTTTGCGCCTCACACCTTTGGGGTTGGCCATGCGGGCGGCGGCTCAAAACCCAGCCTCGGCACGGTTGGTGGGCATCTCGGTGGCGCGCATGCTGATGTTGGGCTGGGGTCTGGCGGGGGCCATCGGTGCTGTGGCCGGCATGATGGTCGCCCCGGTGGTCTTTTTGGACCCCAACATGATGACCGGTGTGTTGCTGTACGCCTTTGCTGGGGCCTTGATCGGTGGCATCGACAGCCCCATTGGGGCGGTGTTGGGCGGGGTGCTGGTGGGCGTTTTGGAAAACCTGATGGGCACTTATTGGGTGGGGACCGAGTTGAAACTGTCGGTGGCCTTGGCCTTGATCGTGGGGGTGCTGGTGGTGCGTCCCTCGGGCTTGCTGGGCAAACGCATCGTGACCAGGGTCTGAACCATGAACCCCATGCAAACTTCTGCACCCAGGCTCTCTCAAGT
>CAWUNN010000328.1:0-2887 GCA_963923185.1 uncultured Limnohabitans sp.
TCCGCCATGCCAATGCATGGGCCTTGGGTGCCAGCCGTTTGAACAACACTTGGGCGGCCGAAGCGTCGCCTTGCTGCGCCAACGTCAGCAAGGCCAGGTCTTCAGCGGCTGCTGTCGGATCGGGGGGTGACATCAGTACTGGCAGGGGTCACGGGGTTGGCAGCACCAGGCAAGTTGCGCGTCACCTGGTCTGCTTTGCGATCCAAGCGCTGTCGGTGCATCTCTTCGCGCCATTGCTTGCGCTCTTCGGGGGACATGCGCTCAAACATGCGGCGACGTTGTTCGCGCATTTGGGCGCGCTCTTCGGGCGACATTTGGGCCACACGGGCTTTGCGCAATTCGCGCAGCTCGCTTCGTTGCGCCTCGGTCATGGCGGCCCAATCGGCGCGCATGCGCTGGTGCACTTGGTGGCGCTCTTCACGACTGAGGGCGTGCATCTTTTGCATGGCCTTGGCCCTGAACTCTTGCCGCTCTTGGGGGGTGGCTTGGGCCAAAGCCTGGTTCAAGGCACGGGCTTGCTCGATGCGCTGCGTCGGGTTCAGCTGGGCCACCTCGCGCGGATCTGGGGGCTCTGGCAAAGCGGCTTGGGCCAGCATGCCCCAGGCCAGGGCGGTGGCGGCCAACAAGCGATGGATGAAGATGTTCATGGCATGCGTCCTGCGTCAATGGTCTATGTAAGACGCTTGTGCCATGGACGGTCTTACGCCCGTCAGCTGGTCACGCCGATGTTCCAGGGAACAAACTCGTGGTCACCCAGGCCCAGCCACTCGCTTTGGGTGCGCTCGCCCGAGGCCACACGGCAAATGAGCTCAAACAGGCTTTGCGCCACCTCGGGCATCGAGGCCGTGCCATCGAGCAAGACCCCACAATTGAAGTCCATGTCTTCGCTCAAGCGCTGGTACATGGGGGTGTTGGTGGCCAGTTTGATGCTGGGCACGGGTTTGGCCCCAAACATCGAACCGCGACCGGTGGTGAAGCAAATCAGGTTGGCTCCACCCGCGATTTGACCGGTGGCCGAGACGGGATCAAAACCTGGGGTGTCCATGAATACAAATCCATTTTGCTTGACCGGTTCGGCATAGCGATACACCTCCATCAGGCCGGTGGTGCCGCCCTTCATCGAAGAGCCCAAGGATTTCTCAAAAATATTGGCCAGTCCCCCACTGTGGTTGCCCGGGCTGACTGCTCCATTGATTTGCACGTCGCGTCCCGGTGAGTACTCATCCTTCCACCATCTGATGCGCTCGATCAGTTTTTCGCCCACCTTTTGGCTGCATGCGCGGCGTGTCAAAGTGTGCTCCACCCCATAAATTTCGGGGGTCTCAGACAAAATGGCTGTGCCACCGTGGCGCACCAAAATGTCCATGGCTGCGCCCAATGCTGGGTTGGCCGTGATGGATGAGAACCCATCAGAGCCGCCGCACTGCAAGCCTACCTTGAGGTGGCTGACCGACACGGTGCTGCGACGGGCCTGATTGGCCTCGGGCAGCATGGCCTGAACGGCCGCCACTGCCGCTTCGATGGTTTTGCGGGTGCCGCCCTCTTCTTGCATCACAAACGTGTACAGCTTAGGGCCAGTTTGCAGCCCCTCTTGCTCGACCAAACCCTGCATCTGATTTCGCTCGCAGCCCAAGCCGATGATCAGCACCGCCGCAAAATTGGGGTTGCGGGCATAGCCACCAATGGTGCGGCGCAACAGCTGCATGGGCTCACCGCTCATCTCCATGCCACAGCCCAAACCGTGACTCAGCCCCACCACCCCGTCGATGTGGGGGTAATCGTTCAACAGCCCGCCTTTGAAGGCCTCGGCCACCTTGTGGACCACCGTGGCCGAGCAATTGACCGTGGACAAAATACCAATGTAATTGCGCGTACCCACACTGCCGTTGGGCCGCACATACCCCTGAAAAGTGGCTTGCTCGGACTCGGGCAAGACTGGTGTGGGCACATAGTCTTGGGTGTAGGCGTAATCGCGGCTGTACTCTTTGAACGACACATTGTGCGAATGCACATAGCTCCCGGGTGCGATGTCTGCCGCCGCAAAACCGATGCAAACGTTGTATTTCAAGATCGGCTCACCGGCCTGGATGGCGCGAGCGGCGATTTTGTGGCCCGAGGGCACCTGACTGCGGCAGGTGATGCCCTCGGAGGGGATGGCCATGCCAATGGTGACATCGGTACGGGCCACCACCACATTGTCATTGGGGTGCAGTCGGATCACGGGGCCGGCCATGGTTTTGGCGTGCAGATCGATCATGGTGAGCAGCGAAAAATGAAATGATCCATTCTAGAGGCGAGCGCGACCTCCCCGCTCAGAGCGATGCCATCACCCGCTGAGTTGGATTAAAATTTTCAGGCCGTGGGGGGGTAGCTCAGTTGGGAGAGCGTCGCGTTCGCAATGCGAAGGTCGGGAGTTCGATCCTCCTCCTCTCCACCATGGACGCATCAGCCAATGATGCGTGGGCCCGAGCGGCCAAACGATTGGCCACCGCCCTTTTTGGCGTGAGCAGACGGCGCGCCGTGACCTCGCCCAGCAGGTTTGCCACCATGGGCGTGTCCGGCATGGCCTGAACGGTCATGGCGGTCGTTGCGATCATGGCGCGGCTCTTGGCGGGCGCCAAAGCTGGCCCCATCGCGCGCATGGCCACGGCTTGGGCCGCGTGAATCGCCAAACCCACGCTTGCGGCTGTCGCCGAACGGTTTTTTGGATTTTTCGGGTTTGTTTTTGGGCTCAAGACCGGGGATGACCTCAGAGCGCAAAGGCTGTTTGGTGTAGGCCTCGATGTCCAAAATCTTGCGGCGATCGCGCCACTCGGCAAAGGTGACGGCCAAGCCGTCGCGCCCGGCGCGGCCGGTACGGCCGATGCGGTGCACATAGTCTTCGCTC
>CAWUNN010000329.1:0-2880 GCA_963923185.1 uncultured Limnohabitans sp.
TCGAATAAGCGATCGACCATGATGGGCGCCAAACCCAAGGTCGGTTCATCCAGCATCAGCAAACGGGGCAAAGACATCATGGCTCGACCTACGGCACACATTTGACGTTCTCCGCCCGAGAGCCGACCTGCCAATTGATGGCGCCGCTCGGCCAACACCGGAAAAAGTCCCATCACTTCGTCCAGGGTCTGCTTCATGCAAGCGCGTGCCGTTCGATGGAATGCGCCCAACTCCAAGTTCTCAAGGACCGTCATGAATGGAAACAAGCGTCCGCCCTCAGGCACCATCACCAAACCTTGGGCGGGCGCATCGTGGGCCGAGATGGCGGTGCAATCTTGACCCGCAAACTCGACCCGACCTGAAAACGGCTGCAAATGACCCGCGATGGTCAATAGCAGCGTGGATTTGCCAGCTCCGTTGGCACCAACCACCGAGAAAATTTCTCCTGGAGCCACGTCAAAACTGATGTCTTCCAGCGCTCTCACGTGGCCATACCCTGATGACAGTTGGCGCACACTCAGTAGGGCTTGCGTCATGCGGCAGTCTCCTGTTGCGGCGCATCTTGTCCACGCCCGGCGTGCCCTGAGCCCAGGTAAGCTTCGACCACCTGAGGCGAATTGAGAATCACATCGGCCGATCCTTGTGCAATCAATCGACCCCGGTCCAACACCACCACGTGGTCCGAGAAGGCCCGCACCACTTTTAAGTTGTGTTCGATGATCAAAAAAGTCACCCCTTGCTCATTGAGCTGTTGCAACAACTCGATTTCGTGTCCGACTTCAGATTGGTTCAAACCGGCCATGACTTCATCGAGCAAAACCATGCGCGGCTGCAAGGCCAAGGCCCTGGCCACTTCCAAACGCCTGCGCTCTGACAAAGTCAGATCACCCGCCCGTCTTGCAGCCAAGTGCCCCATGCGAACCCGCTCCAAGACGGCCATGGCCTGATCGCGTGCCTGATTCAAAGCACGCGAATGCAAAAAAGCGCCGATCATCACATTTTCTAATGCACTCAAGGTCACCAAAGGTTTGGCAATTTGAAAAGTTCGCCCCATGCCACGCTGCGCCCGCACATGAGGGGGCAAGGCGTTGACCTGTTCACCCAAAAAACGGACCTCGCCTTGGGTCGGAGCCAGTTGACCGGTCAGCAAATTGAATAAAGTGGTCTTGCCCGCCCCGTTGGGTCCAATGATGCTGACGATCTGCCCCTCTTGGACCGACATGGACACATCGTCCACGGCACGCAAGCCACCAAATTGCTTGCTGACCCCTTTGACTTCCAGCATGACAGTGTTCACGAGTCACTCCTTCGATGACGCCAAGCACGCCATGCGTCTTGCAGCAAGCCGACCACCCCCCGTTTCATGAACAAGGCGGCCAGCACCATCAACGCGCCCAAAATGGCCATGCTGGCACCTGGCAGCGAATCGGCAAATTCACCTCTGAGCCAATTTTCAAAAGGAACGATCAATGCCGCCCCCAACAGCGGGCCGGCCACCGTGCCATTGCCACCGATCAAGGTCAACAAGGCAAATTTAACGCCCACCTCTTGCAAGGTGAACAAGGTGGGTGGATCGATGAACCTGAGGTACATGGCGAACAAAATACCCCCCACCGCAGTCAAGCCTGCGGACAAGGCCATGCCCTGCAATTTGATCGACAAGACATGAATGCCCGCTGCCCGTGCCGCGTCTTCGTCCTCTCGCACCGCCAACAAGTAATAGCCCAATCTTGAACGCCGCAAAGCCACGGTGATGCCCACCACCAGCGCCACAAACACGAACATCAGCAGGGCATAAGGCCAACGGTCTTTGAACACCATCTCGGCCCAACCGGCTTTGAATGGGATCATCAATCCCCTGGGGCCACCTGTGATCGACTCCATGTGGTTGGCCAACACAAAGGCCACTTCGTTGAAGGCCAATGTGGCAATGGCAAAGAAGGGGCCACGCAATCTGAAGGTAGGCCATGAAATCAGCATGGCCACACCAGCGGCCAACAACGCCACGGGCAACATGACCCACCAAGGCGACAGTTCCCAGCGCGTGACCGAAATCGCCACTCCATAGGCCCCAATGGCAAAGAACACCCCATGCCCTAATGAGAACTGTCCGCCCAAACCACCGATGATGTTCCACGAGGCAGCCAAACCACCCATCAGGTAGGTGAAAGCCAAGATGTTGATCCAATAGGGATCTTGACTCAATAGCGCCAATGGCAGCAAGGCCAAGGCCATGCCCAAGGTGTATTTTGTCCATGCGCTGCGCGCCGGTTGAATCACCTCTTCAATGCCGCTGCGATGGCCCAACGCTTTCGGCCTGGAAGTGTCAATGTTGCTCACGGAAACCCACCTCCTCGGCGCCCACCTGCCCCATCAGGCCAGAAGGTCGCACGATCAACACCACCAGAAAAATCACAAACCACACGGCGCTGCGCAGCACCGGGTCGATGTAGTAACCCGCAAACGACTCGACAATGCCCACGATCAAGCCACCCAAGTAGGTGCCCCAGACGCTGCCCAGTCCACCCAACACCACGACCGCAAATGCAGCCAATATGAAGTTGCCACCCACGCTGGGTGTGATCGAGTAAATCGGGGTCAACAAGGCGCCCGCCAAACCCGTCAACGCCGCCCCAATGCCAAAGGTGAGCAGGTATGTTTTTTCGACATGGATGCCCACTGCCCGGGCGGCGCGCTTGTCTTGGGTCACGGCACGAATGGATTTGCCAGTCAGTGTGCGCGTCAAAAACAAATGCAAGCCCAAAGTGATCAACGTGGTCGCCAGCAAGGTGATCAGTCGGGCCATGCTGATCTTGAAATCGCCCACATCCCAAGTCGAGGCCCCCACCGAGTCGCTGACACTCAAAGCCTCGCCCCGTG
>CAWUNN010000330.1:0-2878 GCA_963923185.1 uncultured Limnohabitans sp.
GGCAGCGTCAGATGTGTATAAGAGACAGGCGGTCGAGTATTGCCCGGTGACGAAGGGCACATTTTGACCCACCACAATTTTGGCTTCTTCGTTGTCCAAGGTCAGCAAGGTGGGTGTCGACAAAATGTTGCTGCCACCGGTTTGTTGCAAAAAGTTGGCCAAACTGCTCAACACATAAGTGCCATTGGACAGGCGCTGACCGGTGCCAATGTTCAGGCCCGCCCCAGGGGTCATGGTGCCACTGGTGCCTTGGGTCGATAGGGTCAACAAGTTGTTGCCGCCGGTGCCAAAGTTGGTGCCAATGATGCCCACATTGCCCCCGCGATTGCCCATCACGTTTTGCCATTGCACGCCAAACTGCGAGGCTTTGTTGGCATCGACCTCGGCGATCAAGCTTTCGACCAAGACCTGGGCACGGCGACCGTCGAGTTGATCGATCACGGTGCGCAACTGGCGGTAGACCGGCTCTGGCGCACTGATGATCAACGAGTTGGTGGCCGTGTCCGCCTGAATTTGACCGCCTGTGGTGTTGGCCTGGTTGCTTGAACCCCCCAGCGGTTGGTTGGCGCCCGACAAACCCGGTTGGCCGCTGGTCGGTGCCGAGCCTGCTGGCGGCGTCAGGCTGGGGCTGAACGAATTCAAACCCAGGTTGGCATTGCCAGCGTTGGTGCTGTTGGTGCGCGTTTCAGCGGCCATCGCGGCTCGCAAGGTGTTGGCCAGTTTGACGGCGTCGGCGTTCTTCAGGTAGACCACGTGCAAGTTGCCAGCGGCATCTTTGCCAGCGGGTTGGTCCAGTTTTTCGGCCAAGCTGCGGGCCTGAGCCAACCGGGCAGGGTTGGCTGCACGCAAGATCAAACTGTTGCTGCGTGGCTCGGGCAAGATCACGGTTTTAAAGCCAGCCTCACCACTGGCCAATGCCGGAGCACCCGGCGCAGAGGGTGCCGCTGGGGTAGTGCCCAAGCCTGGGCTTTGAGTGGAATCCAACAGGCGCTGCAAAATGGGCGCCAGATCGATGGCCAGTGCATTTTTGAGGTTCAGCACTTCGACATCGGTGGCCTGGGCGGTGTCCAGGCTGGCGATGATGCGCCCCAACCGTTGCAAGTTGTCGGCATAGTCGGTGATGACCAATGCATTGGTGCCTGGATTGACATTGATGGTGTTGTTGGGGCTGATCAAGGGGCGCAGCACGGCCACCAATTGGTTGGCGTTTTCGTGTTGCAGGGTGAAGATTTGGGTGATGATCTGCCCGCTGTTGGTCGCCCTGTCGGTGGCAATCACGGCGCCACCTTGCAGTTTGGCCTCGGCTTCGGGGACGATCTTGTACAAGCCGTTGACCTCGACCACCGCAAACGATTGCAACCGCAGGGCCGATAAAAACTGAGCCCAGGCCTGATCGGCTGACATGGGTTTTTCGGTGCTCAAGGTGAGCGTGCCTTTGACCCTGGGGTCTAACACCAAATTTCGACCTGTCAAATTGGCCAATGCCCGAGCCACGGTGTCGATCTCGGCGTTGACAAAATTCAAACTGATGGGTTCGCCCGCTTTGGCCCAGCTGTTCATGGGTGGCAAGCTCAGACCCATGGCCAAACTCAGGCCACAGGCCAAAGCGACGGGGCTGATGTGTTTCAAAATGTGCATGCTGTTTTCCTTTATCCCACCTTCAGCAGGGCGCGTGGCCCATTTCGATTGCCAAGCACGCCAAGCAGATTGGACAACACCGGCTCGTCTTGGGCCTGCAATGCCCAAGCTTCACCTTCAAACTGCAACTTGCCATCATGCCAGACGCCATGGCCAGCCAATTGCAATGGTCCTTGCAAGGTTTTCAAAATCATCCGGGTCTGGGGTGTGGCCTCAATCACCAATTCGTAGTCGCCCAGTGGTTTCAATGAGGACAGCCGAGTGGCAAAGTCCAACAGTGTCAAAGTGAACCGCCCTTGACTTTGCCAAGACCGACCCGATTGCTGCCACAGCCAACCGGGGCTTGCGATGTGCACCTGACCTTGCGGCTCGATGGTGTTCCAAGGGGCGCCCAGGCCGATCAACCACTGACTGGGCAGCCGCCAGTCCACAGCGCCGGCCTGAACCTGCCAACCTGTGGGCAGCCATCGCAATTGCCAAACCCATGGGGCCTTTGCCGAGCTGGGTGCTTCGGACAGCTTCAGGGTGAATTCATTCAGCCCACTGGGGGCCATGTGCCATTGAAGGCGTTGTTGCCAAGCATGGACCGAGCCCGAACCCGCCCCGCCACCCAAGGCCAAAAAAGCCGATCCGTTCCACACAGTGCCGCGTGCCTCGACCAACATCACCCGGCCTTGTGTGAAGTGATTCAAGACCACTGCCACCCAATGGGCTGGCAGTTGCGTCAAGCCCACCAGCAGCGCCGCCCCCAGGCTGACCCAAGCCATGGCGATGCCGCTGGCCCTGGCGCGGTGAGCAGGGTGGCGTGGGGCCACAGGCCCATGCATGGCGGTTTTCATGGTTGTTGGGCCAACTGAAAAACCAGAGTGCCCGACCAATTGGACCCATTGGCCTCCAGGTCGGCCTTGACCACAGAAGCCGAAGTCATTTTTCGGATGTCATGCCAGGCCAAAGCCAATTGATCGGCTGGCACCGATTTGATTTGGATTTGAACCGTGTTGCCGGCCTGGGTTTGGGTGGTGGCACCGGGCAATTTGGCACCGATGGATTTGATTTGAGACAGTGCTTCTGCTTTGGGCAACACCGCCTTTTTCTGCAAAATCTGGGCTTCTTTATGCAGGCCTTGCATGGTGATGCGCTGGTGGGCCAATTGTTCGAACTGCACCTGGTGAGTTCGCCACAAGGTCCATGCTGGACTGATGCCCCACATCAGGGCCAGCACAACCACCAGCACCAAAGC
>CAWUNN010000331.1:0-2867 GCA_963923185.1 uncultured Limnohabitans sp.
ACGAGGATATCTTTGAGTTGATCGAAAGTGGCAGACATGTTGGAGTCCTATTTGGCTCGATTTTATACCCGATAGGTCCTTCAGGTCACATGCCTGCCTGAATCAGGGCCTCACTTGACCGGAGTGGCCACAGGTTTGCCTTTTTCAACCACATAGGTGGCCAGCACCTTGGCACGTGTGGAGCCCGTGTTGATGCCATCGTGAACCAACCCCTCGGGCACAAAAAACGTTTCACCGGCTTTGACAATGCGAGGCGCCTGGCCGTCGATTCGCAATTCAAGTTGACCTTCCAGTACGTAGCCCAGCTCTTCTCCTGGATGGGTGTGTCGGCCTGCGGCGACACCTGGGTCAAACTCGGCCCGTGCTTGGACGGCCACACGCCCCGGGGCACTGAGGTCTTGGGTTTGCAGCGCCACCCGGCTGAAACCGGCCTGTTGGGCCCACAAGGACACGCCCGCCAAAGCCATCCCACACAGCCATACACTTTTTTTCATCGTTGTTCTCCCTATTGGCCCAAAACCATGCCCACAGCCTGTGGTGGGGCTGTGGGGGGTTCAAAGTGACTTTACTTGTTGATCAATGCAGCACCGGTCTTGGCCACCACCTCGTCTTGCGAGCCAGTGCCACCCGAGCAACCGATGGCGCCCACCAGCATGCCGTTGTCAACCAAGGGAATGCCACCCCGAGAGGCGATCACATCGTCCAAAGTGGCGATGTATGCAAAGCGCTGAATGGCGTTTTCAAAGATCACGGTTTCGCGGCGATATTTGGCTGCGGTGCGTGCCTTGTGAATCGAGATGTCCACCGAAGCCAGTTGAGCCTGATCCATGCGACGCATGGTGATCAGATAACCACTAGGGTCCACCACCGAGCAAATCAATTTCCAGCCGCGCTTTTTGGACTCGGCCAAGGCCGCATCCAATACTTGCGAAGCACGCTCAAGGTTGATGCTGGTGCCATAAGGGATGTCAAAAGGCATTTTGTCGGGCACCACATCCATCGGATTGGGGGCCTGCTGGGCTGACGCCCAGCCGGTCAGGGCCAAGGCAGACAAAATCAAGCCACGTTGAATGCGGCGGGTCAATGGTTTGGTGTTCATGTATCACTCCTTGAAGGGTTGGAAATCAGCCGATCCACAAGTTAAACCAATCGGGACTGGCATGCAATAGCGTCTTCCAGTAGCTGCCCGCTCAGGCAATCTCTTGAGCGACAGCTGGCGTTCAACCCTCTGCCGTGAAGCCGATTTGTTTGACCAGCGGCGCCCAACGGTCATGGTCTCGGCGCAAACGCTGCCCCAACTCAGCCGGGCTTGAGGTCTGCGCCTCCAGGCCCATGGCGGCCAGACCACTGATCGTCTCTGGCGCCATCAAGGCCTGGCGCAAAGCCGCATTCAAACGTTGAATCACCTCGGCAGGTGTGCGCGCGGGCACAAAAAAACCAAACCATTCATCAAAGACAAAGTCGGTCAGGCCTTGCTCCACAAAAGTGGCCGTGCTGGGCGCAAACTGGCTGCGTTTGGCCCCCGTGGACGCCAACAGTCGGCATTTGCCAGCCGCGACGTGCTGGGTGAATTCACCAATGGGCCCAGAGACCGCTGCAATCTGCCCACCAATCATGTCCAAAATGGCCGGTTGGGTGCCCCTGAAGGCCACATGGCGCAGATCCACATGGGCCCAATTGCCCAACAAGGCCCCCACAAAGTGAGGGGTCGAGCCTGCAGCAGGCGAGCCAAAATTGGCCTTGTCGGGGTTGGCTTTGCACCAATTCAAAAAGTCGGCAATGGTGCGCACTTGCGCCGGCACCATGGGCCCCACCGCAAACCCAAAATCAAAGGTGCAACCCAGCGCAACGGGCCAAACATCGTTGAAAGGGTCATAGGGCAGCTTGCGATAAATGTGGGGATAAATGCCCAACATCGACATCGGCGTTTGCAAGACGGTGTTGCCATCGGGCACGGCCGCTTTGACGGTTTGAATGGCGATTTGCCCACCCGCGCCTGACTTGTTCTCCACCACCGCCGATCGCGCATAGCCTGGCGCCAATTTTTCAGCGACCCTTCGGCAAATGGTGTCCGAGGTGCCCCCAGGTGGAAAGCCGGTGACGATTTTGATGGACTCGACCGCCGCTTGGGCCCACAGCTGTGGGGCCCACGCACCGCAGACACTGGCGGCCGTCACAGATTGAAGCCATTGGCGTCGTTGCATGCTCATGGTCTTCCTTGGGTGTCAATCGACCAGGGCTTGCGACACCATGTCTTTCATGAAACGGCGATAGTAAGCTCGGGTTGGACTGGGCGCTTGAACCATGAAGACCGCGCAAATTTGCTCTTTGGGTTCGGCCCAAAAGAAGGTGCCCGCATAACCGGCCCACATGAACTCGCCGGCCGTGCCGTGCACACCCGCAATGCCATCGCCTTGACGCACCAAAAAGCCCAAACCAAAGGTGTAACCCGGCACACCCAACAGCAACATGCCCGGGTTGACCGTGGTGTTGATGGCGCTGCCCAAATGATCAGAGGCCATCAGCTGCACGGTCGAGCGCGACAAAATCCGAGCCCCATCCAACTGCCCACCGTTGAGCATGGCTTGGCAATAGCGCAGGTAGTCGCTGGCTGTGCTGACACCACCGGCACCGCCTGAATCGTTGCCGGGCACTTTGCTCACGTCCAGCAACTTGTTCTCTAGCCCACTGGCCGGATCGCGCGGAAAAGCCTCGGCCAGTCGGCCCAGTTGTGGCGAAGGCACGCTGAAACCGGTGTCCTTCATCTTCAGGGGCTTGAACAAACGCTCTTGTAAAAAGTCGTTCAATCGCATGCCCGTCACGGCCTCGATCACCCGGCCCTGCACATCGACCGACAAGCTGTATTC
>CAWUNN010000332.1:0-2852 GCA_963923185.1 uncultured Limnohabitans sp.
CGTCTCGTGGGCTCGGAGATGTGTATAAGAGACAGGGGCGAGCGCAGCTTCAAGTCTTCAAGGTAGTCGTCCACGCCTTGGGTTTCGCGCTCTAAAAAATCTCCAATGGCTTTGGCAAAAGCCGCATGTGCCACCCAATGCGCACTGCCTGTTGCCACAGGCAGCAGCGCACGAGACATCTTGTGCTCGCCCTGGGCGCCGCCTTCAAAGCGGTCGACTTGGTGCTGGATGCACCACTCGATGGGCTGGTGGTAGCAGGTCTCAAAGTGCAAACAATCGTGACGCTCCAAGGCCCCCCAATAGCGTCCGTAGGCGGTGCGTTGACCGGGCCCCAGGTCTTGCAAGGCCAATAAACTGCAAGCGATGGGGCGAGCGTCACGCCAGGCTTGAATCATCACCCAATGCGGGTGCATGTGTCGTTCCATCATGGAAAAAAATGCGCGATTCAGATAAGGCGGGTTGCCATGTTCGGCATAGGTTTGGGCATAACAGCGGTCGAAAAAATCCCAATCGCTTGAGGTGATTTGCTCGCCCTGCAAATGCTTGAAGGTGATGCCCGCCTGGGCCACTTTGCGGCGCTCTTGATTGATTTTTTTTCGTTTGTCTTGCTTCAAGCTGGCCAAAAAGCCCTGGAAGTCGGTGCAACCCGAACGCTTCCAATGGAACTGCACACCACTGCGTCGCATCCAACCCGCCTCAGAGGCTGCCTGCAAATCGCTTGGGCTGGCCCATAGCAAATGCAATGAAGACAGTTTTTCTTGTTGGGCGATTTGCATCAAGGCGTCGATCAAACAAGCCCGCCAGGTGGCGTCTCGGGCCAGCAAACGCGCCCCCGGCACGGGTGTGAAGGGCACAGACACCACCCCTTTGGGGTAATAGTCCAGTCCATGTCGTTGGTAGGCCTGGGCCCAGGCCCAATCAAAGATGTATTCACCATAGGAGTGATTCTTGATGTACAAAGGGCAAGCGGCCATCAACTGGCCGCGCTCTCGCAGAAGCACCCAACGCGGCGACCAGCCGCTCAAAGAGGTGGCGCAGCCACTGTCTTGCATGGCCCGCAGATAGGCCCAGCGCATGAATGGTGTGGGCTCGGTTTGGGTGAGCAGCAAACCGTCCCAGTCGGTTTCGTGGATGTCGGCCAAGCTGGATAGGACCTCGGTGACATAATGGACGGGATGCAAACCATTGACTCCTTATGACGCTGCAATGTTGTGTGGCTCAGCTGAACTATGTCGTTGGTGACATGGAAGGCAACGCCCAAAAAATCATAGACCTCGCACGCCAGGCCCATCAACGGGGCGTGCGTTTGATCATCACCCCCGAGTTGGCTTTGTGCGGTTATGCGGCCGAAGATCTCTTTTTGCGCCCTTCTTTCATCGCCGCTTGCGATGATGCCCTAACTCGCATCGCCCATGATCTGGCCGATCTGAAAGACCTTGCCGTGGTGGTGGGCCATCCAGTGGGGCAAGGTGAGCGCACGCGCTCGGTCTCGGTGGCCAGGCGTTTCAATCGGGCCAGTGTGTTGCGCGCAGGGCAGGTGATTGCCACCTATGACAAGCGTGAATTGCCCAATTACCAGGTGTTTGATGAGCGCCGCTATTTTCAGCCGGGACAAACGGCCACGGTGTTCGATCACCTTGGCGTTCGAGTGGGCCTTTTGATCTGTGAGGACGCCTGGTTTGAAAGGCCCGCAGCCGATTGCCAGGCCGCCGGCGCCCAGTGTCTGGTGGTGATCAATGCTTCACCTTTTCACATCGGCAAGGGCAACGAGCGCGAATTGGCCATGGCCCAGCGCTGTCGACAAACGGGTTTGCCCTTGATTTATGCCCATTTGGTTGGGGGGCAGGACGAAGTGGTCTTTGAGGGGCGCTCTTTCGCTCTGAATGCCCAAGGCCAGTTGACGGCTCGGGCCCCCAGTTTTGAATCGCTGGGATTTGACTTGCACCTGCGCTTAGAGCAGGGTGTGTCGGTGTCGGGGGACATCTGCCCTGAAAACAGCCTTGAGTCTGATTTGTGGCATGCCTTGGTCTTGGGTGTGCGCGACTATTTGGGCAAAAATGGATTTCCAGGCGCTTTGTTGGGCTTGTCGGGTGGCATCGACTCGGCCCTGGTGTTGGCCATTGCCGTGGACGCCTTGGGCGCCGAGCACGTCCGCGCGGTCATGATGCCCTCACCGTATACGGCCGACATCAGTTGGATCGATGCCAGAGACATGGCCAAAAGGCTGCAGGTGCGCTACGACGAAATCTCGATCGTGCCCGAGTTCGAGGCTTTTTTGAACTCGCTGTCTGGTGAATTCAAAGGCTTGCCCACCGACACCACCGAAGAAAACATCCAGGCCCGAATTCGGGGCACTTTGTTGATGGCCTTGTCCAACAAGTTTGGCCACATCGTGCTGACCACAGGCAACAAGAGCGAAATGTCCACTGGCTATTGCACCCTGTACGGAGACATGGCAGGGGGCTTTGCAGTGCTCAAAGACGTGGCCAAAACCATGGTCTTTAAGCTGGCGCGTTGGCGCAATCAAAACGACCCGTTTAGAACGGGCAGCCAACCGATCCCCGAGCGCATCATCACCCGTCCACCCAGCGCCGAGTTGCGACCCGACCAAAAAGACCAAGACAGCTTGCCTGCCTACGAAATTTTGGATGAAATCGTCGCTCGCTACATGGAAGAAGATCAAAGTGCGGCCGAGATCGTGGCTGCAGGTTTTGAACGTGCCGATGTCGACAAGGTCACCCGCCTGATTCGCATCAATGAATACAAACGTCGCCAATCTCCGGTGGGCATTCGCGTGACCCACCGCAGTTTTGGCAAAGATTGGCGTTATCCCTGTCTCTTATACACATCTG
>CAWUNN010000333.1:0-2833 GCA_963923185.1 uncultured Limnohabitans sp.
GCGCTGCTCCCCTCCGTGGCGAATCAGCATCGAGGCCACCAGAGGCAAGACGTCCCCAGGTCTTTGGCGCAATGGCGGCACATTCAATTTGAAAGTGCTGATGCGGAAATACAAGTCTTCTCTGAATTCGCGTGCTTGCATGGCCGCACGCAAGTCTTTGTTGGTGGCTGCGATCACCCGCACATCGACCTGGACCAGTTGCTCGGATCCCAAGCGCGTGATTTGCCGCTCTTGCAACACCCGCAGCAGCTTGGCTTGCAGGTGCATGGGCATTTCGCCAATTTCATCCAAAAAGAGGGTGCCACCGTGCGCTTGCTCAAACAGCCCGCGCATGTCTTTGTGGGCGCCGGTGAATGCGCCCCTTTCGTGGCCAAACAGCATGTCATCGATCAATTGCTCGGGCAAAGCGGCGCAATTCAAGCCCACAAAAGGCCCTTTGGCACGCACCGAAGACTCGTGCAGCACCCGAGCCAGTATTTCTTTGCCAGCACCCGTGGGTCCTTCGATCAAGGCCGTGACGTCGGCCAGAGCCACCTTTTGCGTCAAAGCCAGCAAATGACGGCTGATCGGGTCCACATACACCAATTTGCGCTGCCCTTGGGGTTGGGGTGTGGGCATCAAAACTCTGCTTCTGGGTCGGCCCACCATGCGAGCCATGGCTTGAACCGCATCGCCTTTGATCTGGGCCCGTGTGGCCTCCAATGCCGATTGCCAAGAACCATCCGTCAGGTCATCGTCGGCCAGTGCAAAGGCCGCCCCTTGTCGCATGGCAGCGACGGCCAACCCCAGTTGGTGTTTGTCCACTCGGCAGATGACGGGGATTTTTTGCCCAGTTTTTTTGAATACCTCATGGGCACTGGCCTGCAAATCCATCAATGGATCGTGCCGAACCACCAAGGCATGCGGCACAGGTTGCACCACCAGTGCCTTTTCAAGTTCTTCCAGGGTTTGGATGCGCAAGGCGCACACACCCGTCCGCTCTAAGACAGCTTGCTCGTGCGCCCCCAACACTTCAAGGGGGTCGAGCCACAAAACTATGGGCAAATCAGCGTTTGTACTCATGTCGGGTCTTGCTCGTTTGCATGTCAATGCCAGACATCCCGCAAAACCCGTGCCATGCTAAAAAAGCACTAAAAACATCAAAAACTCAAATCATTTGTCAATTTATCGACACCTCAGTCACACCGCTGATGGATTCAAAAAGCCTCACTGCAACAGTTTCAAGACGGTTTGCTGGCTGGTATTGGCCTGTGCCAACACGGCAGTCGCTGCCTGTTGCATGATTTGGGTGCGAGCCAGTTCGGTCGATGCCTTGGCGTAGTCGGCGTCTTGAATTTGGCTGCGCGATGCCTGTGTGTTCATCGACACGTTGTTCAGGTTGTCGATGACGTGATCCAGTCGGTTCATCACGGCACCCATGGTCGAACGGGCCGAGTTGACGTTGTCCATGGCCGTGGTCAGCTTGTCGATGACCGAGTTGGCCGAGCCCACGGTTTTGATGTTCACCGCTGGGTTGGTGCTGTCGACATCGCCCGTCACGATGCCAGTGATGGGGCCGCTTTTGCCAAAGTCTTTCAAATCGATGGTGATCACCTGGTCAGCCATGGGCCCCACCTGAAAGGACATGCGCCCCGCGGTTTGGGCTGCCGCTTGACCCGCCTGATCGGTGTTGCCCACATTCAGCGCAACAGGCGACCCAGAAGGCGGCGACATGTTGACGATGATGGGTTTATCGTCCGATCGCAGCGTGACCGTGCCGTAATAGGTGGACGCGCCGGTCGAGGCGGCTGTGGCATTTGCGATGCCATTGACCACCTGTAAAAATGAAACGCTGGGTGCGAACGATGAGGCCGAGCCTTTGGTCAGCGTCAAAGCAGTCGGTGTGCCCGTGGGGGTGGCCGTTGCGGTGGTCACAGCGCCGCCAAAACTGGTGTCGGCATTGAGCGCGGCAGCCAAATTGGTCAGCAATTTGCCAGTGTCCACCATGCCGTTGGCCATGTCTTTGTTGGACACCACGTAACTGACGGTGACCGCGCTTGCTGCGGTTGAATTCGACAACTGGACTTGGATGGTTTGACCCAGGGCCGGTTTGCTGCTGATGGTCAGGGTGCTGACGGTGCTGGCGGGGGTGCCTGACGTGACAGGCGCAGAAAAAGCAGCCACAGGGCTGTTGGACAAACCAAATGAGGCTGCGGTCAAGCCAGCAGAAGACGCAGAGTCAAACCAGACCGAGAGGTTGCGGCCGTCTTGGGTGGTCAAGCTGATGCCGCCAGTGCCGTTGTCCGTGGCGGTCACACCGTGCGTGGCCACCGTGTTGTTGATGGCCGCGATCACTTTGGCACGGCGCGCGTCGGGCGAATCGGCGGTGCCGCTGACCCCTGTGCCCATGTCGATGGGCACGTCTTGCCCGTTGATGAACAAATGCTGCGTCCCCGACTCGGTGCCGATGGTGGTGACACTGCCCGATATCACCGGACCCGCAGCCATGGCGCGCACCCCCGTGACCGAGGTCGAATCGTTGATGGCCGCAGCAATCGCAATGGAGCTTTCGGTGTTCGAGCTTGAGTTGGCCACGGTGCTGCTGAATGGGTCATCCGAGGCCAGTGGGACACGGATCGGTGTGCCATTGATGCTCATCTCGCCCGTGCCCAAGGTGTGGGTCGGGTCGGTCAGGGTGACGGGGGCGGGCCCAATGGGGTTGCCGGCTTGCCCGTTCATGATCTTGAAGCCGTTCCAATCGTATTTGTTCGAAATCCGCACGATCTCTTGCTTGAGTTGCTGAAATTCCAAGTCCAAATAGCCACGCTGCTCATCCGAATAGGTCGAGTTCGAA
>CAWUNN010000334.1:0-2826 GCA_963923185.1 uncultured Limnohabitans sp.
CCCCACATGGCGCGACCACTGACCACCGCGCCTTGGGCCAGGCGCAGCAGGCTCAGGGCAGACACCGATTTGCCAGAGCCCGACTCGCCCACCAGCGCCAACTTCTCGCCAGGCTCCATCGAGAACTCCAAGCCATGCACCACCTCTTGGCCTTGGAAGGACACGCGCAAGCGTTCGACGCTGAGCAAACTCATGGCGCCACCTCGCTGTCTTGCAGGCGCGGATCCAGCGCATTGCGCAGTGCGTCGCCCATGAAGGTCAACAGCAACAGGGTGATCACCAGCAAGGCAAAAGTGGACATCGAGATCCACCAGGCATCGATGTTGGTTTTGCCTTGCGCCAGCATCTCACCCAGACTGGGCGTGCCAGGGGGCACACCCAGACCCAGGAAGTCCAGGCTGGTCAAGGCCAAGATGGCCGCACTCATTCGAAACGGCAAAAACGTGACCACCGGTGTCAAGCTGTTGGGCAGCACATGGCGCCAAATGATTTGCCAAGGCCCCAGCCCCAAGGCGCGTGCGGCTCGCACGTAATCCATTTGGCGGTTGCGCAAGAACTCGGCCCGCACATAGTCCGACAAACCCATCCAGCCGAACAGACTGAGCAAGATCAGCAACAAGGCCACGCTGGGCTCGAACACGGCCGAGAAGATGATCAACAGGTACAGCTCGGGCATGGCGCTCCAGATCTCGATGAAGCGCTGCATGGCCAAATCGGTTTTGCCGCCAAAGTAACCCTGAATGGCCCCGGTGAACACACCCAGCAAGGTGCCGCTGAAGGTCAGCGCCAAGGCAAACAAGATCGAGAGCCGAAATCCATAGAGCAAGCGAGCCAGCACATCGCGCCCACGGTCGTCGGTGCCCAACCAGTTGTCCGCCGAGGGGGGCGCTGGGTTGGGCTCTTTGGCAAAGTAGTTCAGCGTGCCATGGTGATAAGGGTTGGGCGCCCACAGCGCCCAGTTGCCCGGTTGGGCCAACTGTTGGCGGATGAAAGGGTCTAAGAAGTCAGTGGGGGTTTCAAAATCGCCACCAAAGGCGGTCTCGGGTGGGTTGTGCCACATGGGGCTGTGCCACTGCCCTTGGTACTTGACCAGCAGCGGCTTGTCGTTGCTGATGACCTCGGCCAGCAAGCTCACCGCAAACATCAGCACAAACAAGCACAGGCTGGCCAGCCCCAGGCGATGCTGGCAAAACCGCCTCCAGGCGCGACGGGTGGGGGTGTGGCGGCGCTGCATGGATGGGTCAGTCAAATTTGACGCGCGGGTCGACCCACACGTAACACAGGTCACTGATCAATTTGGTGGCCAAACCGATCAGGGTGAACAAATACAAGGTGCCCAGCACCACCGGGTAGTCGCGGCGCATGACGCTCTCGTAGCTGAGCAGCCCCAAGCCATCGAGCGAGAACAAGGTCTCGATCAGCAGTGAGCCTGTGAAGAAAGCACCGATGAAGGCCGCCGGGAAACCCGTTACCAAGGGAATCAGCGCATTGCGCATGACATGGCGGTACAGCACGCGCCGCTCGCTCAGGCCTTTGGCGCGGGCGGTGATGACGTATTGCTTGCGGATTTCTTCCAAAAAGGCGTTTTTGGTCAGCATGGTGGTCACGGCAAAAGCGCCCAATACGCTGGCGGTGACCGGCAAGGCGATGTGCCACAAGTAATCGACCACGCGCGCGCCCCAACTGAGCTCGGCCCAATGGCCCGAGGTCAGCCCCCTGAGCGGAAACCACTGCAACTGCCCCCCAAAGATCACCAGCAGCGCCACCCCCAGCACAAAGCCCGGGATGGCGTAACCGATCAAGACCACCAAACTGCTCAGGGTGTCAAAGCGGGTGCCGGCGCGCACCGCTTTGGCGATGCCCAAGGGCACCGAGATCAGGTAGCTGAGCAAGAAAGTCCAAAGCCCCAAGCTGATCGACACCGGCAGTTTGTCTTGCACCAACTGCCACACGCTCTTGGGTTGGTAAAAGCTTTGGCCCAAATCGAATCGGGCGAATTGTTGGAGCATTTGCCAAAAGCGCTCGGTGGCGGGTTTGTCAAAGCCATACAAGGCCTTGATCTCTTCGATGCGGGCCGCGTCCACCCCTTGGCGCCCCCGGTAGCCAGCACCCCCACTGGCGCTGCCCTCGCCGCCCGCGTCGCGGCCTTGCAGTTGCGCCACCATCTGCTCGACCGGTCCACCGGGCACGAACTGCACCACCACAAAGGTCAGCAGCAAGACCCCGAACAAAGTCGGAATCATCAACAGCAATCGCTTGAAGATGTACATCCACATGGTCATGGGCTCACTGGTGCACCTGATGACCACCATGTCGAGGTGGCCCAAGGCTCGGGTTGGTAATACAGGGGCAAAGTGTCGGGCATCTTGAATCGGTCGGCCCGCCAAGCCACCCGATGCACACTGCCATACCAGTGCGGGATGTCATAAAAGCCGTGGCGCAGCACCCGGTCCAGCGCCCGCAGGGCCGAGGTGAGTTGCGGTTTGGTTTGCGCTGCGACCACCTCTTTGAGCAAGGCATCGACCGCCGGTTGCGAGACACCAGCCAAATTGCCCGAGCCCTCGGTCTTGGCCGCAGCGCTGCCAAAGCGCTCGACCAATTCGGTGCCCGGGGCCAGACTGCCGATGGTGCGGTTGCTGATGACTTCAAAGTCAAACACATCCAGACGTTTTTGCAGCACCGCAAAATCGACGGTGCGGATGTGTACCGTGATGCCCAGCTTTTCTAAATTTTTGGCAAGCGGCGTCACCACCCGCGCCATCGAGCCTGAGTTGTCTAAAAACTCAAGGGTGAAGGCTTGCCCTTGGGCATTGCGCAATGCGCCGT
>CAWUNN010000335.1:0-2822 GCA_963923185.1 uncultured Limnohabitans sp.
CCCGCTGAAGTGGCCGGCGTCGCTTGGTTGCCGCTGGATTGAGGGCGCAGTTTTTTCAACAAGCCCATCAGGCCACCGCTTTGTTGGCCTGCGACGTACTTGCCCATGCGGGTCAGTTGCATCACTTCGGGGGCGGACATGATGCACACCATGGCATCGCAGTGCTCGCGCTTTTGCTGCAAGTCGGCCAGCACCGGCAAAAAGTGATCTTCCATGAACAACATGCTCACGATCACCAGATCGGCCTGCGCGATGTCTTGTCGACAGTGTTGCAAGGCATCGGCATCGGCCCGCCATTGGGCCGCTGTGTGCACCGACAGCTTCAAGCCGGGCAGCTCGTTGCCCAGCGTGCGTTGCACGCGCGCTGCTGCGCTGGCCAGGTGGTGATCCATGGTCAGCAACGTCACCTTCATGGCGACTTCAGCGGCTGTAGTGGGCTTTGGCATCGTACAAAGTTTCGATGGTGATGGTGTGAACGCCCTGCTCACTGGCATAGCGTTCGGTGTTGCGGCGTGCCTTGCTGCGTACAAAAAACGGAATCTTGCCCAGCTCGCGTTCGGCCTCAGGGGTCCAAACACCCACTTGGGCCGCACTGACACTGGCCGACTGCGGGCTGCCTGCATCTGCCTTGGCATCGACGGCCATCGTTGGCGCTGAGTGGGCGTCCAACGACTCTGTGGTGCCAGAGCCTTGAGCCTGTCTTGCATCGCCATGCCCCAAGTGAGAGGGCGCTGCTTGACCGTGAAATTCAAAATCTTCCCTGAACATGCCCAGCAGGTGTTCTTCCAGGCCCATCATCAAGGGATGGATCCAGGTGTCAAACATCACATTCGAGCCCTCGTATCCCATCTGGGGCGAGTAGCGGGCTGGGAAATCTTGCACATGCACAGGGGCTGAGATGACGGCGCAAGGCATGCCATGGCGCTTGGCAATGTGTCGCTCCATCTGGGTGCCCAAGATCAATTCGGGCTGTAGCGCCTCGATGGCCGCTTCGACCTCTAGGTGGTTGTCGGTGATCAAGGCCTCCAGGCCCCATTCGGTGGCCTGAGCCCGCACCTCGCGCGCAAACTCGCGGCTGTAGGTGCCCAAGCCAACCACATCAAAGCCCATCTCGTCGCGCGCGATGCGCGCTGCGGCCAAGGCATGGGTGGCATCGCCAAATACAAACACCCGCTTGCCAGTGAGGTAGGTCGAATCGACCGATTGGGCATACCAACGCGATTGCGCTTGCCCCATCTCAGGCATGGCCAAACCAGCCAATTGACAGACCTCGGAGACAAAACGCTGCGTGGCGCCACGGCCAATCGGCACGGTGCTGGTGCAAGGCATGCCAAATTGGCGCTGCAGCCAATCGGCGGTGGTTTTACCGATCTCGGGGTACATCAGCACATTGAAGTCGGCCTGGGGCAAGCGTTGCAAGTCGGCATAAGTGGCCCTCCAAGGCGCCACCACAGCCACATCGACCCCCAAGCCATTGAGCAATCGGGTCAATTCGGTCACATCGTCGCGGTGTCTGAAACCCAAGGCCGTGGCGCCCAACAAATTGCACCGGGGTCGTTGACCGGATGGGCGTTGCACGGGGCTTGGCTTGGCTTGACCGGCCAGGGCCGAGCGCACCAAGTGATAAAAGGTCTCTGAGGCGCCCCAGTTTTCTTTGCGCTGATAAGAGGGCAACTCCAGCGCCACCACTGGAATCGACAAGGCCAAGTTTTGACACAGCCCACCCGGGTCGTCTTGCAGCAACTCGGCCGTGCAAGAGGCCCCCACCAACAAGGCATCGGGTTGATGTCGCTCGCAGGCGTCGCGCACCGCGCGCTGAAACAAGGCCGAGGTATCGGCCCCCAAGTCACGGGCCTGAAAGGTGGTGTACGTCACCGGCGGTCGATGGTTGCGACGCTCGATCATGGTGAACAACAAATCGGCGTAGGTGTCGCCTTGAGGTGCATGCAACACATAGTGGATGCCACGCATGGCCGTGGCGATGCGCATGGCGCCCACATGGGGTGGGCCCTCGTAGGTCCACAGGGTCAATTCCATGTGCTGCTCCTCATGCCATCAGCCTCTCACGTCGATTCAGTGGGCGTGCCAGCAGGGCCGCCAAATCGGTGGCTTGTTCATACCCTTGGATGGGGCTGAACACCAATTCAATGGACCATTTGGTGGCAACGCCCTGAGCCTCCAGCGGGTTGGCCAGACCCAGGCCACAAACCACCAGATCGGGTTGCAGCGCCAGGCATCGGTCCAGTTGCCGATCAACGTCTTGGCCTTCGCTCAGTGGGACATCGGCGGGAAGCAATGCCAATTCAGGGGCCATCAAGGTTTTGTGCAAGTACGGCGTGCCCACTTCCAACAAACGCATGCCCAATTCACGCTGCACGAACCTGGCCAGCGGGATTTCAAGTTGCGAGTCCGGAAAGAAAAAGATCGACTTGTCTTGCAATTTGGCGCGTTGCCGGGCCAACGCGGCCTGGGTGCGGGTGCGCGCCGGCTGTGTCACCCGATCGACCACATCGGGGCCGATGTCGCAGGCTGAGGCAATGGCCTTTAACCACAACGTCGTGCCCTCTACCCCCAGCGGGTAGGTGGTTTCAATGTGTCGCAAACCCATGGCCCGCAGGCCCTGGGCCGTGTCTGACAAAAAGGGCTGTGCCAACACGAAGCGGGTGTTGGGCCCCACCGCTGGCAACTGGGCGCTGTGCCTGGGCGGGAAAAAATCCACCGCCGTGACCCCCATTTGGCCCAAGAGTTCACGCATTTGATCTTCGACCACATCGGCCAGGGCCCCCACCACCAGCACATGGCGCTGGGTGTCGGTGCGCGGC
>CAWUNN010000336.1:0-2820 GCA_963923185.1 uncultured Limnohabitans sp.
GACAGATCAATTGTTTCAAGCCACCATGGTGCTGTCGTATGCGATTGCACTGGTCGGATTGAACTTGTTGACCGGTTTCAATGGACAAATCTCCTTAGGCCATGGTGCATTTTTTGCGTTAGGTGCCTATGCCACGGGCATCTTGATGGAACAGGCCGATTGGCCTTACTGGGCCACCATTCCTGCAGCGGGGGCCGTGTGCCTGCTGGCCGGTTACTTGTTTGGTCGGCCAGCACTCAAATTGGAAGGCCTGTACCTGGCCTTGGCCACCTTTGCCCTGGGTGTGGCCATGCCCCAACTGTTGAAGTACAAGCACCTCGAGGGCATCACGGGCGGTGTGCAAGGCATTGTTCTGATCAAGCCCGACGCACCTTGGGGGCTGCCCTTGAGCGCCGATCAATGGTTTTATCTGTTCACTCTGGCGGTGGCGGCGTTGATGTTCAAGTTGGCACAGAACCTGTTGCAAAGCAGCACCGGACGCGCCATGCGCGCCATCCGCGACCATGCGGTAGCGGCCCAGGCCATGGGGGTGGATGTGCGCCACTGCAAAGCCATGACCTTTGGCGTTTCTGCCGCTTTCACTGGCGTGGGTGGCGCCTTGTCGGCCATCGCCGTGCAGTTTGTCTCACCCGACTCATTTGACTTGTTCCTGTCCATCTCTTTGCTGGTGGGCATCGTGGTGGGTGGGGTGGGCACATTGTGGGGGGCAATGTACGGGGCCATCTTCATCATGTTTGTGCCCAACTTGGCCGAGCAAGTCTCCAAAGCCGCACCATGGGCCGTGTACGGCGTGGTGTTGATCGCCGTCATGATGGTCATGCCTGGTGGTGTGGTCGGACTCATGCGCCAAATTCAGCGCAAAATGCAAAACAAAACTTCGCTTCACACACCATCCAAACAGGAGACACCATGAAATCTCACGCTCGTCGCTCTTTGCGCCCTGTGCTCAAAACCCTGGCCGCGCTGGCCATCGTCTCGGCTTTGCCCCTGGCAAGTTGGGCGCAAAAGAAATACGACACCGGTGCCAGCGACACCGAAATCAAAATTGGCAATTTGAACCCTTACTCAGGTCCGGCCTCGGCATATGGCACGGTGGGGCGGGCCATGAAGGCCTACTTTGACAAGGTCAATGCCACTGGCGGTGTCAATGGCCGCAAGATCGTCTTCTTGACCCTGGACGATGCCTACAACCCAGCCAAATCGGTCGAGCAGACCCGAAAACTGGTCGAACAAGACGAAGTGCTGTTGATGTTCGCATCGCTGGGCACAGCGCAAAACATCGCTGTCCAGCGTTATCTGAATGCCAAAAAGATCCCGCAGCTGTTTGTGAACACTGGGGCCACCCGTTTTGGCGACCCCAAGGCCTACCCGTGGACCATGGGCTGGCAGCCCACCTACCAGGCCGAAGGCCGCATGTTTGGTCAGCACATCTTGAAGACCAAGCCCAACGCCAAAATCGGGGTGCTGATGCAAAACGATGATTTTGGCAAAGATTACATGAAGGGCCTGACGGAAGGCTTGGGCGACAAAGCCAAGGGCATGATCACCCACCACCTGACCTATGAGGTCACCGATCCCACCATCGACAGCCAGTTGGTCACCCTCAAGTCTGCCGGTTGCGATGTGTTCGTCAGCATCACCACCCCCAAATTTGCCGCGCAGGCCATTCGCAAAACCGCCGAAATCGGCTGGAAGCCCACACAGTATTTGGTCAGTGTGTCGCAGTCCATCACCTCGGTGCTCAAACCTGCAGGATTGGACAATGCGGTGGGTGTGATCTCATCGACGTACCTGCTCACCCCGTCTGACCCCGAAGCGGCTGGCAGCAAAGAGGTGGCCGAGTACGTCTCGGTCATGAAGCAGTTCTACCCCGATGGCAATCCCGACGACACCTTGAACTCCAACGGCTACGCCAGCGCCGCCACCTTGGTGCAGGTGTTGCGCCAAGCGGGTGACAACCTGACCCGTGAAAACATCATGAAGCAAGCGGCCAACCTCAGCTTCACGCCGCCCATGCTGTACCCCGGCATCGAGGTCAAAACCACGCCGGATGATTTTTTCCCGATCCAGAAAAAAGCCTTGCAAAAATTCAACGGCAAGGCATACGAGACCTTGCAGCCGGCCAACGGTGGCTGATCGCCCGATCTCAAGCCCCCTGTCTGACTTTGGTTGAAGCCCAAGGAGAACTCCATGTTGTCTGGTTTGATGCAAGAACGACCGCTGTTGATTTCTTCGTTGATTGAACATGCGGCCAAGTTTCATCCGCACACCGAAATCGTCTCGCGCTTGCCCGATGGGGCCATGCACCGCACCCATTGGGCTGGCATGGGCTCGCTGTCGCGCCAAGTGGCCCATGCCATGCAGGCCTTGGGCATTGAACCCGGCGATCGGGTGGGCACCCTGGCTTGGAACACCTACCGGCATTTGGCGTTGTACTTTGGGGTCTCGGGTTGCGGGGCCGTGCTGCACACCGTCAATCCGCGTTTGTTTCCCGAGCAAATCGAGTACATCATCAACCATGCCCAAGACCAGGTGCTGTTTTTTGATCTGACCTTTGCGCCCTTGGTCAAACAGTTGGCGCCTCATTTGAAGTCGGTCAAAACCTTTGTCGCCTTGACCGATGCAGCCCATGTCCCTGACATTGGGGTGCCCCATGTGCTGAGCTTTGATGAGCTGATGGGCCGACAACCCGCCGCCTACACTTGGCCAGAATTGGACGAGCGCAGCGCCTCTTCGCTTTGCTACACCTCGGGCACCACCGGCAACCCCAAAGGGGTGCTGTACTCGCACCGATCCACGGTCTTGCACACCTTGATGATG
>CAWUNN010000337.1:0-2817 GCA_963923185.1 uncultured Limnohabitans sp.
ACTCGATCTCGAGGCGATACTCTTTGCCCTCTTCCGGGTCCAAGATCGCGCCTTGTTTCCAGACGCGCCCCTGTGCAACGGGGTTCACACCCGAGATGATTTGCAACCCCTTGAGCGGTTTGTCTTTGCGCTCGTCGGTGCAGCGATCGCATTTGGCGTCAGGGCTGGCCTGGGGGTCCAACACTTGCACAATGTGCCCCACCAAATGAGCGCCCACTTGGCTGATTTGGACCACCGCTTGCGCCGTGCGACCCTCATCATCAAAAGTGACCCACAAGCCCGTGGGCAACTGTTGTCCCCATGCTTGCATTGAGAGAGTCAACCAACAGGCCAGACCCAACCACCCGCGCAGCCCACGCCAAGCTTTCATTGGATCTCCATTTGTCGTCTGAGCTCATACGACTGGATGGAGGGCACATCAAACACCTCGTGGCCAGCGGCTTTGTTGACAGCGGCCTTGAGAAAGCGCAGGCTTTCCTTGCGCACCAAATCGCGTTCGTTGTCGATGGTGATCATGTGGTAGCTGTCACCCAAATAGATGAATTCTTTGTGACTGGACTTCACGCGTTTGTAGATTTGCTCTGGGTTTTTGACATGCACCGACTCATCGTCCACCGAGTGCATGAACAAGATCGGAGATTCAATGCGTTCGGCTTCTGATTTGGTGGCCTTGATCAGTTTTTTGCCCTCTGAGATCAGGGGCAGCGACAACACCTCAGCCCCTACCTCTGAAATGTGCTGAGAGCGCATCATGCGCTTGACCATGGCACGGGTCTCGAGATTTTTCAGGCCATAGGGCTCGCGTTCGACATATTGATAGTGCCCCGAAAAAGGGATCCACTGGGCCACGGCAATCAAACCGTGGTACCAAGGGATGGCCCAACCATCGTAGGCCATGGCGGCAGACAAGGCCACCACCGCGTCAGGGGACTCGCTTTGTGCCAGCATCAGGGCCAATGTGGCCCCCATGGAGACTCCCAAAACGCTGACGGTTTCGAATTGCTTTTTGCAACTCCAATAGTGCTCCAAAACCTGATCTCGCCAGTCGCTCCAGGGTCGAACATCGGTGCCGTAGCAGTAACCATCGATGGCCGGAATGCGCACTGAAAAACCTTCGCTTTGAGCTTCTTGCCCCAAACGCGCCAACTCCAACGGTGCCGCCCCCAAACCATGTAACATGAGCACGACATGCGGACCAGCCTCTAAATGCAGGTCTTGGCTGACGGAGGGGTTTTTGCTCATGGACATTCAAAACTCAAAGAAATGGGTCGCCTACTCATTTTGGGAACAAATTTTAGGCACCATTGGGCTGATTTTGACAGCTTTTGCGGTGCGAAGTGCGTTTCACAGCCTGTTGCAACCTTACGCTGTGTTTCATTTTTTCATTGTGGCCGTGTTGGTGGTTCAGTATCTCTTTGGCTTCAAAATGGCTTTGCTGGGCATGCTGCTGAGCATCGTACTGGGTGAAGTGTTCTTTGTCGAACCCTACGGGGAGATTTCACTTTGGAACGAAAAAGACTTGATCATCAGCTTGAATTTTGTGCTGGTGATTGTGCCAGCTATTTTTTTACTGGAAAAACTGCAACGCACCTTGTACGCCAGGCAGTTGTTGAACAAGGTCAATCAATCGCGCATGATGGTCGCCCTTCGGCGTGAAAACGATCGCTTGTATTTCAGCAAAAAAATCGACCATTCCAAGGATTTTTTAGACACCTTGTTGGACGATTTTGAGCAAGTCGCCTTCATCAAGACCCACGAGCATCCCCCTATGCGCGGACCGGCCTTCATGCGAGAGATGAATCAACTGGGCTTTCAAGGCCCATGGCAGAGCCTGATTGCCCAGAGAGATTGGGAAGAAATCAGCCGCCCTTTGAGCACCCCTCAGTGGCAAGCCAAGCGTTGGGAGCGTGACTTTGAGTTGCAACTCAATCACCCTGAGCATGTCAAACCCCTGAAAGGCAAGGTCGTGAACTTTCAAATTCACGACCACCAAGTCGAGTTGTGGATTGCCGTGGCCGATTGAGAGCGGTCCGAAGACCAGGGCATCACACCGAGACGATCAAAACGGCGTTGGTGCCACCAAAAGCAAACGAGTTGGACATGGCATGGCGCATGGTGCCTGGGGTTGAGGTGTCAGCTCGCACCAAATGGAGATGACATTGGGGCTCGGCTTGTTGCACATTGACAGCCACTGGCAGTTTTTGCCGCACCAAGGCCTGCATGGCGATCAGCAATTCAAGGGCGCCGCCGGCACCCAACAAATGCCCGTGCATGGCTTTGGTCGATGAAACTGGCACGCCCAAACCGCCAAAGACCTGCTCAATGGACGAGGATTCGGCCAAATCGCCGGCCAGCGTGGCTGTGCCATGGGCATTGATGTAAGCGATGTCTTGGGCTTGCAAACCCGCATCGGACAAGGCCATGCGCATGGCTTTGACCTGCCCTGTCGGATCGGGGTTGGTCATGTGAACCGCGTCGGTGCTGGTGCCATACCCCGTCAACGAGGCCAGGCGTTGGGCATGGCGGCGCTTGGCGTGGGCCTCACTTTCTAAAATGAAAGCAGCAGCCCCCTCGCCCAAAGCAAAGCCGCTGCGTTGGGCGTCAAACGGCTTGCACGCTTGTCGAGCGTCTTCACCCACTGGGGCCAACACCCGCATGGCATGCCAACTGGCCACCACCCCTGGGGTGAGCATGGCTTCGCTGCCCCCGACAATCGCCACATCAAGGCGCCCTGCGCGCAAGGCCATCAAGGCCTCGCCCAAAGCCACTGCCGAGGACGCACACGCACAGGCATAGGTCTGGGTCACGCCCTGTGCA
>CAWUNN010000338.1:0-2784 GCA_963923185.1 uncultured Limnohabitans sp.
TGGGCTTGAGTGGATTGCCAGGACAACCAAGTCGATCGCATCTGACCCAGCAACTGACTTTGCAAAGCCATGGCCAAAGCTTGTTGTGCATCGGCCTGATCGGATGCGACTTGGGCATTGAGCGATTTTTTGCCAGGCCAATAGATGTTTTGCGACCATGTCCAGCTGGCACTGCCAGACTTGTTCCAAGCCAAGGGGTTGTTGCGCACCTGATCTTGCAGCATGGACACCGTCGGGTTGTCAGGCGCACCGGCCGGTGAAACACCCATGCGAGCCGCGTCTGCCGACCACCTGATCCCTCGCAATTGAGGATTGCGCTCCAGCATGGCCCGAGTGAGTTCGCCCAAGCTCATGCCCTGGGCGAGGCCCGCAGAAGCAGGGGCTGGAACGGTCGCGACCTGGGCCTGGGCCCAACTGAGCGCGGAGCACAGCACCATCATCGAAAATGACTTGAGCAAGGGGTTCATGGCACACGATTGTAGGGGCCTCAACCTTTAAATTTCCTTTAAAAACATCCATCCAGCACTCAGACTTATGATGGGTCCAAACCATAGAAAGGAACTGATCAGCATGGCCATGAAAATCGCCACCTGGAACGTCAATTCGTTGCACGTGCGCCTGTCCCAGGTGCTGGATTGGTTGGCGGCACACCCCGAGGTGGCTGTGCTGGCATTGCAAGAGACCAAAACCACCGATGACAAATTTCCGTTGCAGGCATTTGTCGATGCGGGCTATCGGGCCGAGGTGTTTGGACAAAAGACTTACAACGGCGTGGCGTTGATCAGTCGACAAGAGGTGCCCAGCGGCTCAGATGTGGTGCGAAACATCCCAGGTTTTGAAGACGAAATGGCTCGTGTGATCAGCGCCAGCTATGGCTCATTGCGCGTGGTGGGGGCTTATTTCCCAAACGGGCAAGAGCCGGGCAGCGAAAAATTTGCCTATAAGATGCGTTGGCTGAACGCTTTGCAAGCTTGGCTGCAGATCGAAATGGCACGCCACCCTTATTTGGTGTTGATGGGCGACTTCAACATCACGGTCGACGACCGCGATGTTCATGACCCCGTGGCTTTGGCTGGCACCATCCATTGCACCGATGAAGAACGGGCCCATTTTCAAGCGTTGCTGCGATTGGGGCTGAGTGATGCGTTCAGAGTGCACCACAGTGAACCCAAGCTGTACAGCTGGTGGGATTACCGAGAAATGGCCTTCAGGCGCAATCGTGGCTTGCGCATCGACCATGTGCTGATGTCCCAGTCTTTGCAACCACACAGTGTGGATTGTTTCATTGACAAAGCGCCACGCAAGAACGAGCGGCCCAGCGATCATGCTCCAGTGGTGCTGGAGATCAAAGGCCCAATTCCTGGATTTTGCGAGTGATGGTGTTGCGGCCAATGCCTAATTTTTGAGCAGCTTCGATGCGGCGTCCACGGGTGTTGTGCAGCGCGGTTTGAATCAAACGGGCTTCGACCCGATTGACGATGGCCGCCCAAACGTCCTCTCGGCCAGCCGCCAGCAAAGCCATGGCCTCGGCCTCAAGCCCAGACTCCCAGTCGCTCAGGGCAAAACCCACTGCATTCCCGTTGGGGGTGATGGGCGCTGGCGCCAGAGAACTGGCGCCAACCATGGGTACAGCCGCCACTTCCAGTTCAGAAGTGGGGGCTGGGGCTGATTGAAGTGCACTGTCAGGGCTGTCCATGACCACTGAACTGCTGACTTCGGGGGGAAGGTCTTTGGGTTCGATGACTTGGGCTGGAGCCATGACGGTGAGCCAGTGGCAAATGTTTTCAAGTTGACGCACATTGCCAGGGAACTGAAACTGCACCAAAGCGGCCAAGGCCGCCTCAGAAATGCGCTTGGGCTCAACCCCCAATTGGTGCGCACTTTGTTGCAAAAAGTGTCGCGTCAGCATGGCGACGTCTTCTCGCCTCTCGCGCAAAGCAGGCAGGCGCAAACGAATCACATTCAAACGATGATAGAGGTCTTCGCGAAAAACGCTCTCGCGCACCCTTTGCTCAAGGTCTTGGTGGGTGGCCGCAATCACCCGAACATTGGCTTTGATGGCACTGTGGCCACCCACCCGGTAAAAATGTCCATCGCTGAGCACCCGCAACAAACGGGTCTGCAAATCAAAAGGCATGTCCCCAATTTCATCCAGGAACAAAGTGCCCCCTTCGGCTTGCTCAAATCGACCGCGCCGAGTGGTTTGGGCACCCGTGAATGCGCCACGTTCATGACCAAAGAGTTCACTCTCTAACAACTCTTTGGGGATGGCCGCGGTATTGATGGCCACAAAAGGTCCCTCGGCACGAGGCGAGTGTTTGTGCAAGGCGCGAGCCACCAGTTCTTTGCCTGAGCCAGATTCGCCCGTGATCAAGACCGTGACATGGCTTTGGCTCAAACGGCCGATGGCCCTGAACACATCTTGCATGGCGGGTGCTTGCCCCAGCATTTCGTGTCGGCTGTCGACCTCGACTTGCACCGCCTCTTCGCGTTGGCTCTCTTCCACCGCGCGACGAATCAATTCAACGGCTTTGGGCAAATCGAAAGGTTTGGCCAAGTATTCAAAAGCACCGCTTTGGAAAGCAGATACGGCGCTGTCCAAATCAGAAAAAGCCGTCATGATGATGACTGGCAAACCGGGCAAACGCGATTTGACTTGGGTCAGCAGATCCAACCCTGACGCACCAGGCATGCGGATGTCACTGACCAGGACCAATGGCATCTCGGCCGCAGAAGTGTGATCAAGGGCTTGCAGCACCTCACGCGGGTGGATGAAACTTCGAG
>CAWUNN010000339.1:0-2781 GCA_963923185.1 uncultured Limnohabitans sp.
GCACTCGCCAGATCCAACCCCGCACCGAAGACGAATGGCAAGCCTTGGTCTCCAGCGCCGCCACTTTGACCGAGGCCGCCAACTTGATCATGATCCAGGGCCGCGCCATCGACTCACAAGACTGGATGAAGTGGTCTGGCCGTTTGTCTGCCTCGGCCGAGCACGCCATGCAGGCCGCACTGAACCAAAACCCCGAAGAGGTGTTCAGTGCTGGCGGTGAAATCTACGAGGTGTGTCGGGGTTGTCATCAGCGCTACGCGCCGCAACTCAATGGCAGTCCGGGTGAGTCCACCGTGGATTCGTCCAGCAAACCCAAGTCTTGACAACGGGTTTTAAAAGAACTGAACATGATCACCGAATCTTTACTGAACTTTTGCGATGCCATCCAAGCCACTGCGGCCAGCCAAATCATTCAAGACATCAAGTGGATTGTGCCTGTGGTGCAAACCGTGCACATCTTGGCCATTGCAGCGGTGCTTGGTGCTGTGCTCATGGTTCAACTGCGCTGCTTGGGCTTGAGCCAAGCCGATCAGGCTTTGGATCGGGTGGCCCAGCGCCACACCCGCGTGATCGTCTGGGGCGTGACGGTGTTGTTGCTCAGCGGGTCGGTGTTGATCGTGGGTGAGCCTGCGCGCGCCTTGGCCAATGATTATTTTCAGTTGAAGATGGTGCTGTTGCTGGCTGTCTTGGGTGTGACGTGGCTGCAGCTGCGACCCATCCACAACCCATCAGGCCATTGGCCACAACATGTGAGATGGTTGCGGTCTTTGTCGGTACTCAGTTTGGCCCTGTGGGTCGGCATCGTGATGGCAGGCCGCTGGATCGCCTACTTGTGATGATGCTTTTTTATTTCTTTGTTTAAATCCATCGCACCCATCTCCATCATGGACATCACCACATTGTTGCAATCGATCGAGGCCACGGAGCTGGCCACGCAGATCCGAGAAGGCGAATCTGCGTTCCCGTGGCTAGAGTCTTTGCATGTGCTGGCCATCAGTTTGGTCTTTGGAACGATCGCCATCGTCGACTTCAGGCTGTTGGGCTGGGCCATGCGCGATCGGGCCGTCACCCGAGTCGAGCATTCGGTGCTGCCCATCACCTGGACGGCTTTTGTGGGTGCAGTGATCACCGGGGCTTTGTTGTTTGCATCGAATGCCCAAACCTATGCCACCAACGCATGGTTCATGGCCAAATTTGTGTTCATCGCCTTGGCCGGCGTCAACATGGCGGTATTTCAGCTGTGGGTGCTGCGCGATGCCCCACAATGGGACCGCTTGGCCCAACTGCCCCCAGCGGCCAAAATGGCAGGAGCCTTGTCCTTGGCCTTTTGGGTGGCGGTGATCACCTGTGGACGTTGGGTGGGTTTTTCTTTGCAACCTGGCATGTGATGCAGATACAAATACAAAAGGAGAACGAATGACAGACAGACCTCTCAAGTCATCCCAGCACCGGTCTGGGCTTTGGCTGTGGTTGTGCGCGGGCCTGTTGGCCGCCAGTCACTGGACGGCCAGCGCGCAGTCCAATGCGATCAACCCACCCCCCACCCCCCAAGACTGGGCCAATTTGGCCAAGTTGCCCGATTGGAGCGGTGTGTGGACACCTCACATCAGCGACCAAGAGCGCAAGGTCAAGACCGATGTGCCGCCTTGGACCCCCAAAGCGCTGGAGCAAGTGACGTGGATGTTGGCCGAAGAAAAAGCCGGTCGTCCGCCACCGATTTTTGTCAATTGCCTGCCCGAGTCCATGCCCGGTTGGATGCTGGTGTCGCACAACTCGATGGAGATCTTGATGACACCGGGTCGCATCACCATGTTGGGCGAGTCCGATAGCGGGCGTTTGCGTCGCATCTACACCGATGGGCGCAAGCACCCGTCCGACATCGACCCAACCTTCCATGGTCATTCGATCGGCCACTGGGAGGGCGATACCTTGGTGGTGGACACCATTGGCGTGCACCCCCAAACCTACATCGCCATCAGCGAGGCCGCGGGCGTGCCCAACAATGGCGACATGCACATCGTCGAGCGCATCCGCCTGGATCCGCAAAACAAAGACCGACTGGTGTTCGAGCTTGAAATCGACGCCCCGCGCGTGATGACCAAGCCCTGGAAGACCACCCGATACTGGTTCAGGCAGCGTGCGCAAAAATACGACATTGTCGAAGGCGTGTGCCTTGAGGGATACTTCAGACCCGCCAAAGACAAATGGGGCAACGATGTGTTTGAAAAGCTCGAGCACGATGTGGGCGGCAACCGCATCCCGCCCCAATGAGGCCTATGCCATTGATCTCTTACAAGGAATCCATCATGAACCGTTCTTTCAAGCACATCACCACCCAGCTGGCCTTGGCGGCCTCTTTGCTGTGTGCCGGCATGGTCAGCGCGCACCATTCGACCACCATGTTCGATCGCGACAAAACCATCACTTTGACCGGCACGGTCAAAGAGATCCATTGGACCAACCCGCATGTGGCCATTTATGTCGACAACACCGTCAAGCAGGCCAATGCCGAAGAGGGCACTTGGTTGATCGAATTGACCAGCCCGGGCAACTTGGTGCGCTCGGGTTGGACCCGCAACGCGGTCAAGCCGGGTGACAAAGTCACCGCCATCGTGCACCCCTTGCGCAATGGCAACAAGGGTGCGGCTTTGAACAAGATCGTGCTGGCCGAGACCGGTCAGACCTTCACCTACAACATCCGCGACGCGGACCGCCCCAACATCGATTAAGGGCGCCTCGATTCGATCGGTGGCTGAACGAACCCAGGGCTTGGGGGCCTGG
>CAWUNN010000340.1:0-2781 GCA_963923185.1 uncultured Limnohabitans sp.
AATCATCGACATGGCCTGCGCGTTCGATGGCGTTTTTCAGCACATACACCTGGTCATAAGCGTAGGGCGAGCTGGGCGATGGCGCAGCGCCAAATTGACGGGTGTAGTTGGCCACATAGGCTTTGGCATTGGCATCCAGCGCCTCAACCGTCAATTCAGTGGGACGCAAATCCCAAACACCTTCCATTTGTTCGCTGGTGGCCACTTTCAAAAACTGATCTTCGCTGCCACTGGTAAAGCCGTAGCGCGGGATTTTCATGCCCAGCTCAGTGGCTTGGCGGTACACGAAGGCCGCCGGCTCGACATAGCCCAAGACCAGCAAAGCGTCGGGGTTGAGTGCGCGCACCTTGGTCAGCTGCGGGGTCATGTCACGGTCTTTCAGGCCAAAGGTTTCTTTGGCCAAGATTTTGCCGCCGGCTTTGTTGAACTCGCGCTCAAAGGCGTCGAGGTACTGCGTGTAAAAAGACACGTCCAACGAACCAATGACGGCGATGTTTCGCGCCCCGCGTTTGGCCACAAAGGTGCCTGCGGCAGCGCCCGTGAAGTCTGCCGGGGGGCGGGTGCGAAACAAATTGGGCGTGCCTGCGGCCGTGATGGCCCGCTCTGCTGCATTGCCCACCAGCATGACGGCGTCTTCTTTGGCAATGAAAGAGGCCACCGCACTGGTCGAGCCCGAGCAACAAAACCCCAGCAGGAACTTGACATTGTCGCGGTCGATCAGTTTGCGCACGCTGTTGGTGGCCTCTGTGGGGTTGGCTTTGTCGTCGTTGCGAATCACCGTCAAATGGTAGGCGTCAGATCCCACCTTGATGCCCCCCTTGGCATTGATTTCTTCGGCCGCCATCTGCACCGCATTGGCTTGCGGCAAACCGTATACGGCACCCGGACCTGTCAAGGCGTCATTGACGCCGATCACCAACTCTTTTTGCGCAGACCAAGCGGGGCTGCTGACACCAATGACCAACAGGGCCGCTGCCAACAGACGTGGCCAAGGTGATGTGCGTTCAAACATGGAGATCTCCTGAGTGAGGGTGGGTGGGGTGGATCATGGTCTCATTGGCCCAAGTAGGCTTTGCCGACTTCGGGATGATCTTTCAATTGGTCTGCCGAGCCGTGCAGCACGATGTCGCCGGCTTCAAACAAATAAGCCCGATCGGCCAAGCGCAGCGCCATGGCTGCATTTTGCTCGACCAACAAAATGGTGGTGCCCGTTTGCTTGATGCGCTGCAGGGTCTGTTCAACTTCGTCGACGATTTTGGGCGCCAGGCCCAAAGAGGGCTCGTCAAAGATGCACAGCCTGGGGCGCGCCATCAAGGCACGGGCGATGGCCAGCATTTCTTGCTCGCCCCCGGACAACGTGCCCGCCAACTGGCGCGCACGTTGCTTGAGGACTGGGAACAAATCCAACATGCGCGCCAAATCGTCGGCCTGCTCAGCGTCGCGCCGGGTGTGAGCCCCCATTTGCAAGTTTTCGACGACGCTCATGTCAGCAAACACCTGGCGGCCTTCGGGGCACATGGTGATGCCTCGGCGCACAATGGCGTGACCCGCCAAGGCGTCGATGCGCTCGTGCTCAAAATGAATCGATCCGCCGGTGATGGGCAACAACCCACAAATGCATCTCAAGGTGGTGGTCTTGCCCGCACCGTTGGCCCCCACCAAAGCCACACACTCTGCGGCTTGCACCCTCAGACTGATGCCGTGCAAGACCTCAACCTTGCCATAGCCTGCGCGCAAGCCAATGAGTTCAAGCATCAGTGTTGACTCCCCAAATAAGCGTCGATCACTTGCGGATGGGCACGGATGTACTCAGGAGTCCCCTCGGCGATCTTCTGACCGAAATTCAACACCACGATCCGTTCACACACCTCCATGATCAAACCCATGTGGTGCTCGATCAATAACACTGCTGTGCCACGCGCCTGGATCTTCAGGATCAATTGGGCCAATCGCTTGCGCTCGGGCTCGACCATGCCTGCGGCTGGCTCATCGAGCAAAATCAGCTTGGGCTCTGAGGCCAAGGCCGTGGCGATCATCAAAAGCCGCTGCTGAGCCGAGGACAAGGTGCTGGTCGCATCCAACGCCACCGAGCCCAAACCCACCCACTCGATCAAACCTTGGGCCTTGTCGGCTTGTCGGTCTTGCTCGGCCCTGGCACGCTGGGTGCGCAGCACACTGGCGCCCGCCCAAGTGACATGCTGCACATGGCAAGCCATCAGAACCTGTTCAAAAACACTGAATTCGGCAAACAAACTGGTGGTCTGAAAAGTGCGCGCCATGCCCAAAGCCACGCGAGACGCGATGCCTTGCTCTTGAATTGCTTGGCCCTCAAAGTGAATCTGCCCAGCCGTGACGGGCAAACTGCCCGAGATCAGATTGACCGACGTCGATTTGCCTGAACCATTGGGGCCAATCAGCCCCAAGATCTCACCGGCATTCAAAGACAAGTCCAGGCCTTTCACGGCTTGGACCCCGCCAAACGCCTTGGACACGCCCTTCAAGACGAGCAAAGGCTCAGTTGCAACCACCATGGGGGTCGAAACCGATCTGTTCAAGGAAGAAAACTTGCGAATGCATCCACTGCGCAGTCTTGCAGATGAGCATGTCGCCCAGCATAGGGATTACCCCTGAAACCATCGGTCATGCAGGAGGATTGGCACAAGAAATCTCCCGATTTGTTCACCGATCGATGCCGCAGGCCTTCACATCAACCCACCCATTGGATCCCCCGCGTCTGAATGATGTGTTCAAAGGTTCGGGTCTCTTGTTGCACGCGTTGCA
>CAWUNN010000341.1:0-2736 GCA_963923185.1 uncultured Limnohabitans sp.
CCGCCTTGGCAGCCCTTGGACGCGAGGTGCAGCATGGGATCGCTTGAAGAGCTGACCCGGCAAGCCCGCGCACTGGCCGATGGCGGGGCTCACCTATCGCCAGAGGACGATGCCGCGCGTCAATTGCAAATCTGCAATGCCTGTCGCTATTGCGAGGGCTTTTGCGCCATGTTCCCAGCCATGACGCGACGGCTTGAATTTGCGGTGGCCGACACTCATTTTTTGGCCAACTTGTGTCACAACTGCGGTGCTTGTTTGCATGCCTGCCAGTACGCCCCACCCCACGAGTTTGCAGTCAACATCCCGCGCGCCATGGCTCGGGTTCGCCAACAAAGTTACACCCGCTATGCCTGGCCCCGTGCTTTGGCGGGTCTTTACCAGCGCAATGGTGTGGGCTTGGTGTTGGTTCTCACGCTGCTGCTGGCGCTGGGACTGCGTGCCATGATGCAACAGGCCGCTTTGGGTGCAGGTTTTTATGATTGGCTGCCTCACAACACCCTGGTCGCGGTGTTTGCTCCGGTGTTTGTGTGGTCTGTCTGCGCCATCGTCATCGCTGTGCGCAGGTATGGCCAGGACATGCGACGCGTCACCACGGCACAAAAGGGCAATGCTCAAAGTGTGGGTCAAGCGACCCACCACGCCCTGACCTTGCGTTACCTCGATGGCGGCCATGGTGACGGTTGCAACAACGCCGATGATGCATTCAGCCACGCCAGACGCCATGCGCATCATCTGACGTTTTATGGCTTTGCCTTGTGTTTTGCGTCCACCTCGGTGGCCACGATGCTTCATTACCTGTGGGGCTGGAGCGCGCCTTACGACCTGCCCAGTTTGCCCAAAGTGCTGGGCGTGCTCGGGGGGCTGATGCTGTGTGTGGGCACCGCCAGCCAATGGGCCTTGAAACTTCGACGACACCCCTTGCAAGGCGATGCAGCGCAAAACCAAACCGACTATGGCTTCATGCTGCTGCTGTGGGTGATCGCCGCAAGCGGCCTGGGCTTGTGGCTGGCCAGAGGACAAGCATGCATGCCATGGGCCTTGGCTTTGCACCTGGGTGCGGTGATGACTTTGTTTGTGACCGCACCCTACGGCAAAATGGTGCACGGATTTTTCAGATGGATGGCCTTGAATCGACATGCCGTCGAACAAAGTCAGCCCTCTTCACTGGGACTGGGCTCTGACTGAAGCGCCCCTGCACACATGAACACACGCATCAGGATTGACTTGGCCTTCATCACCGCCCTGATGGGGGTTGCGCTGATCGGCTACAGGCCCGCTTTGGCCCAAGAGTTTCCACCCAAAAAGAACATCACCATGGTGGTGGGCTTTGCAGCGGGTGGCGCGGCCGACACCGGGGCGCGCATCATCGCCAAAAAGCTGGGTGAGAACATCGCAGCCTCGGTGGTGGTGGACAACCGTCCCGGTGCGGGTGGCAACATCGCCCATGCCTACACCGCACAGGGGCCTGCCGATGGCAGCCTGATCTTGTTCGGATCGGTCGGGCCGTTGACCATCGCCCCGCACATGATGAAGATCAGCTACGACCCGGTCAAAGACTTGGCCCCCATCACCATGGGCGTGAACTTTCCCAATGTGCTGGTGGTAGGTGCCCAAACTGGCATCAAAACTTTTGCTGATTTTGTGGCCTTTGCCAAAAAGAACCCTGGCAAGTTGGACTTTGCCTCGACCGGTCCGGGTTCGGCCTCGCACCTGGCGGGCGAATTGCTCAACGACATGGCTCACATCGACACCGTGCACGTGCCCTACAAAGGCGGCGCACCCGCCTTGCAAGACTTGTTGGGCGCTCGGGTGTCGTCGTACTACTCGACGCTGTCGACCGCCTTGCCTCACATCGAGACGGGCAAATTGATCCCCTTGGCCAGCACGGGTTTGCAGCGCTTACCCGGATTGCCCAAAGTGCCCACCATCGCCGAGTCGGGCTACCCAGGCTTCAGTGCCACCAATTGGTATGCATTTGTGGCGTCCTCTAAAGTGCCCAAAGCCGTGCTGGATCGCTGGAACATCGAATTGGTCAAGGTCTTGAAATCACCCGATGTGGTCGAGGCCTTGAACTCGCATGGTTTGACCCCCATGCCCAGCAGCCGAGAAGATTTTGCCAAGTACATGGAAAAGGAAAGCGCCACCTGGGGTCGCATCATCCGAGAACGCAAAATCACCTCTGATTGAACGCCCTTGATCTGACTCTGAAAGCACATATGAACTGGTTTATTTCTCTTTCGCGTCGCTCCCTTTTGACCGGTTTGTGGTTGACCCTGACCTGCTTGGGCCTGCAAGCCGGCGAGGTTCGCGTCATCACCTCAGGTGCGTTCACCGAGTCCTACAAAAAGCTCGTGCCCTTGTTTGAAGCCGCCACCGGACACCGGGTGATCAGCCAGTTTGGCGCATCGGTGGGCAACGCACCCGACTCGATCCCCAGTCGTTTTGCCCGGGGCGAGTCATTTGACCTGGTCATCTTGTCTGAGGGTGGGCTTCAAGCCCTGATGAAAGAGGGCAAATTGGTGCCAGGCAGCCGGGTCGATTTGGCCTTGTCGCAAATCGGCGCTGCGGTACGCAAAGGCACCCCCATTCCCGACATCAGCACCGTCGACAAATTGCGCCAGGCCATGTTACAGGCCAAATCGATTGCCTACTCGGCCAGTGCCAGCGGCACGTATTTATCGACCGAATTGTTCGCCAAACTGGGCATTGAAGATCAAATGAAGGTGACGGCGCGCA
>CAWUNN010000342.1:0-2725 GCA_963923185.1 uncultured Limnohabitans sp.
TGGCCGACGATCGAGACCTTGAGAACATTCAAAAACTGATTGAATCGTGCCGGCTGATCAGTCGCAACCGTCAAGTTTGGGTCATGGTCGGCGGACCTCAGGCGGTTTTACGTCCACAATTGGCCGCCGAAGTCGGAGCAGACGCAGCTTGCAGCAATGCAAGCCAGGCCCAAGTGATGGCATTGGCCAGAGTCCGGCAACAGTCGCAAACACTCAACCGTGCAACAAAAAATCACGGCTGATGCTTTGACCCAATGCGTTGACTTGATCCAAAAACCGAATCAAGTAGCCGTGCAGGCCGCTGGCCAAAATGTCTTGAATATCGCCGTACTGAAGTTCTGCATGCAGCTTGCCCGCCAAGCGTTCGGTGTCCTTGGAGCTCGCATTGGAGACCCAATTCAAGTTGGTCACAACCTCATTCATGCTGGCTCTGAGTGAGCGAGGCATGTCAGGTCGCAAAATCAACAATTCGGCCACGCGATCGGGTCGGATCACATCGCGGTACACCCGACGGTAAATTTCAAATCCAGAGACACTGCGCAGCAAGGCGCTCCAGTGGTAAAAATCGGGATCTTGGGCATCGGTGGTCGTTCCCTCTCGAGAGGGACGCCCCAGGGCATGAAACTTGACATCAAGCAAGCGGGCCGTGTTATCGGCTCTTTCCAAGAAAGTGCCCAGCCGCATGAAATGCAAAGATTCGTCCATCAACATGGTGCCCACCGTGACCCCGCGCGAGAGGTGAGATCTGAACTTGACCCATTCGAAAAATCGGGGTGGATCTTGTTCATGGTCGCCTTGCGCCAGTCTTTGTTGCAGCTCAAGCCAAGTCTGGTTGTGGGTTTCCCAAACCTCGGTCGTCAAAGTGCCGCGCACCGCCCTGGCGTTTTCTCGAGCCGCCCGCAAGCAAGACACGATCGAGGACGGATTGTCGCCGTCGCTGACCATGAACTCCAGAACTTGAGCAGAGTTGATGTCTCCATACAAGGCTTGATAGGCACTTTGCAACTCGCTGATGGACAACAGTCCTTGCCAAGCCTGGGTTGAAGCGTTGGCAGATTGAGGCAGCAAAGAGGTCTGCACATTGACATCCAACATGCGAGCCGTGTTTTCAGCCCGCTCGGTGTATCGAGACATCCAATACAAATGGTCGGCCGTTCGAGACAACATGATCAAGCCTCCAACACCCAAGTGTCCTTGGTGCCACCACCTTGCGACGAATTGACCACCAAAGAGTCTTTTTGCAAGGCCACGCGAGTCAGCCCACCTGGCACCATTTGCACGGTCTTGCCACTGAGCACAAAGGGCCTGAGGTCGATGTGGCGCGGTGCAATGCCCTCTTGGACATAGGTCGGGCAGGTGGACAAAGACAGGGTGGGTTGTGCGATGTATTTGGCCGGATCGGCCAACAAGGCCGCTCGAAACGCCTGGATTTCAGCGTGACTTGCGGCCGGCCCCACCAACATGCCATAACCCCCTGCCCCATGCACCTCTTTGACCACCAATTCAGACAAATGATCCAAGGTGTATTGCAGGTCATCGGGGTCACGACACATGCGAGTAGGCACGTTGGCCAAAATGGCTTTTTCACCCAAGTAAAACTCGATCATGCGTGGCACATACGGATAGACCGATTTGTCATCTGCAACGCCAGTGCCGATGGCATTGCAGATGTTGACATGGCCAGCACGGTAGGCGTTGAGCAAACCCGCACAGCCCAAGGTGGACTGAGGCCTGAACACATCAGGATCTAAAAAATCATCGTCAATGCGACGGTAGATGACATCGACTCGTTTAGGCCCTTGGGTGGTGCGCATGTAGACGTAATCGTCTTTGACAAACAAATCCATGCCCTCGACCAACTCCACGCCCATTTGCTGCGCCAAAAAAGCATGTTCAAAGTAAGCACTGTTGTGCATGCCAGGGGTCAACACCACCACGGTGGGGTCGGCCATGCCTGCGCTGGCACTGGCTCTGAGGGTCTCGAGCAGCAAATCGGGATAATGAGCCACCGGAGAGACCGCGTGCATGTTGAACAACTCTGGAAAAAGTCTCATCATCATCTTGCGGTCTTCGAGCATGTAGCTCACACCGCTGGGCACGCGCAGATTGTCTTCCAGCACAAAATAGCAAGGCTGTCCATGCTCATCGGTGGCTCGCACGATGTCGATGCCACTGATGTGGCTGTAGACATTGCCAGGGACTGACACCCCCATCATCTGTGGCCGAAATTGCGAATTGTTCAAAATCAAATCGGCCGGCACCCGACCGGCTTTGATGATGTGTTGGTCGTGGTAGATGTCATGTATGAAATGATTCAAGGCCGTGACACGTTGAATCAGGCCTTGCTGTAAATGGCGCCATTCGTGTGCGGGGATGATGCGCGGAATCAAGTCAAACGGGATCAATCGCTCGGTGCCCGCCCCTTCGGCGTCCTTGTCGCCATAGACCGCAAAGGTGATGCCGACTCGTCTAAACACCATTTCGGCCTCTTGCTGACGATCGGCCATGGATGCGTGGGTCTGTCGGGCCAACCAGGCATGGTAAGAGCGGTAATGAGGGCGAACCGCACCGGCTTGCCCGTTCGCTGCCTCTTCGTTCATTTCATCCAGCCGCTTCATCTGCCAAACCCGTCCTTGCGATGCCCCTTGCAATTCAAATGCCAACCGTTGGACCTTCATCATGACATCAAAAAGACCACTTGGCACCAAAACCGTGCCCTGGCGAC
>CAWUNN010000343.1:0-2725 GCA_963923185.1 uncultured Limnohabitans sp.
GGGCATCACGCCTTGGCTGCCATCGCGGCGCACAGACACCGAGGTCGGACACCAAGCGGCCGCATTGGGAATGCTGGGGTCGACCCAACCGCCCACCGATTCACCCAGACGCAAGCCGTCGCCAGTGTTGAACTCAGGCGATGGGGTGAAGTGTTCGCGGCCAGTTGGCGCATGCGGAAACATCTGCTTGCGTCGCTCGATGTCAAACGGAAAACCACCGCATGCCAACACCACACCACGGCGTGCTTTGATCTCGACGGGGGCGCCCTCTTTGAGCGCCGTCACGCCAGACACGCGATCGCCATCCATCACCAATTTTTGCACCGGGCAGGACAACCACACTGGAATGCCCACATCCATGGCGGCCTTGGCCAATCGCCCCGCCAAGGCGTTGCCATTGGTCAAGGTCATGCCTCGCCCATGCACGATCACATCCAACACATGACCGGCAAAACGCTTGGCCACATACGCAAAAGATTCCAACGACTTGAAGGCCCGTAAAAAATGCCAGAGCTCTTTGCCCGAGCCCAGCATCATGCCAAACACGGTCAACTCGGGCACGGGCTTGGCCAGTTGTTGGACTCGGGCACCCAACTCGCGGCCATCGAAAGGTCGCGTCACCATCGAACGACCACCAGGCAAACCCCCTGGCGCCTCGGCGTGGTAGTCCGGGAAGACGGGGGGCATGTCAAACTGCACGCAGGTCTTGCTGGTGAAAAACTCGATGGCTTTGGGCCCATTGGTGATGAAGGCATCGACTCGAGCGGCATCAAAATGGGTGGTGGCCTCGTGTTCAAGGTACTGGCGTGCGGCCCCTTCGGGTTCGTGCAGGCCTTGTTCGGTGGCCAGATGGGTGCCCGGAATCCAAAGCCAGCCCCCTGATCGGGCGGTGGTGCCGCCATAGACAGGGGCCTTTTCAAGCACCAACACACTCAAGCCCTGGTGCGCCGCGGTCACTGCGGTGGCCATCCCAGACGCACCAGTGCCCACCACCACCACGTCGTATTCCACTTCATGCATCGCCATCTTGTCTCCGCCCACTGGGTCTTGGATTGTTTTTGTTAGTTTATGGATAATTAATATGATATTATCTAATGGTTAACCCTTGGCGTATGCGTTCAACAAAAAAGAATAATGGCGCTGGAAGCATGATGACTTGAAGACCCACCCGTGGATGCCTCGATGACCAACCCCATGAAACCCGACTTGAGCGAGACAGCCGGTGAAAAAGAACGCCGGGGCATCCAATCGATCGAAGTGGGTGGGCAATTGCTGCTGGCTTTGGGGCAGCATGGCCGGCCGATGCCGCTGCGCGAATTGGCCAAGGCCGCCCACATGTTGCCCGGTCGTGCTCACCCCTATTTGGTCAGCTTCAGCAAACTGGGTTTGGTCACCCAAGAGCCCTCTAGCGGCTTTTATTGGCTAGGACCTACGGCCATTCAGTTGGGTTTGGTCAGCCTTCGCATGCTCAACCCGGTGCGCGAGGCCACGCCGTTTGCACAAGACCTGGCGCGCGAAACGGGGCACAGCGTGGGCTTGTCGGTGTGGGGCACCCAAGGTCCCACCATCGTGTTTTTGTTCGATGCCATCTATCCGCTGCACACCAACATCCGCACCGGCACCTTGATGTCGCTGGCAGGCACGGCCACAGGTCGATTGTTCGCGGCTTATTTGCCCTCTAAGCTGATCGAAGAATTCATGCTGGAAGACCACCGTCGACTGGGCCCCGACATCGCCAACCCCGTCACCCCCGAGAGCGTGCAAGAGTTGCTCACCGAGGTTCGCAAGTACGGTCTGTCGCGCGCCTTGAACAACCCCACGCCAGGCGTGTGCTCGTTTGCAGCGCCCGTCTTTGATTACTCGGGCAACATCGTGTTGGGATTGACCTTGATGGGGCGATCCAGCGCATACGACTTCAGCTGGGATGGCCCACAAGCCTTGGCCGTCAAACGCTGCGCCGCTGAAATCTCCAAGCGCTTGGGCCACAGCACCTTGCGCTGATGACGGGGAAGGTGTTGGGGCCAGGGCCACGGCCCCATGCATCGCACGGCTTCAGCTCGGCTGCAACAACTCCAACAACGCCTGGGGATGATGGATGGCATCATCAGCACCCCAATCTTGCCACTGGGGGCTTGCGCCCATGTAGCCATAGGTGGCGGCCAAGGTTTGCATGCCTGCGGCGCGACCGGCCACGATGTCGCGCTCATCATCGCCCACGTACCAGCACCGATTGGGCTCGATGTTCAGTCGCCTGGCGGCTTCAAACAGCGGCTCAGGATGGGGTTTGGCATGCGGGGTGGTATCGCCACTGATGACCACCGCCGCAGGTCTGAGCAAAGCCATTTGTTGCACCAACGGGTCGGTGAAACGCTTGGATTTGTTGGTGACAATGCCCCACGGGATGCGGCGCTGTTGCAGCACAGACAGCACGTGAGCAACGCCATCAAATGCCTGGGTCAGCTGGGTCAGGCGACGCTCATAATGCTGAAAAAACTCTTCTTTGTAGACATCGTACTCGGGGTGCTCGGGCGTCATGCCAAATGCAATGTCCAGCATGCCGCGGGCCCCGGCACCGGCCATGTGGCGGTACCGATCCAGCGGGAAAGAAGCCAGGCCGCGTTGCACGCGCATTTCATCGACCGCGGCACCCAAATCGGGGGCACTGTCGATCAAAGTCCCATCCAGGTCAAACAAAATCGCTTGGGGGGTAGGCACATCAATCCCC
>CAWUNN010000344.1:0-2720 GCA_963923185.1 uncultured Limnohabitans sp.
ACAAAGAGTTCGGCGGCCCCAATGGTGGCGATGGGGGCCGCGGTGGCCATGTCTACGCCTTGGCCGATGCCAGTCTGAACACCCTGGTGGATTTCAGGTATTCACGCCGCCATGAGGCCAAGCGGGGGCAGCACGGCATGGGCTCGGACATGTTTGGTGCAGCAGGCGACGACATCGTGCTGAAAATGCCGGTGGGCACCCTCTTGATCGATGCCGACACCAATGAGGTGTTGCACGAATTGCTGGTGGCGGGCGAACAAGTCATGATCGCCAAAGGCGGGGACGGTGGCTTTGGCAACATGCGCTTCAAAAGCGCCATCAACCGCGCCCCACGTCAAAAAACACCTGGCCATCCTGGCGAGCGCAAGACCTTGCGCCTGGAGCTGAAGGTGTTGGCCGATGTGGGTCTGTTGGGCATGCCCAATGCGGGCAAATCGACCTTGATCTCGGCGATCTCGAATGCGCGACCCAAGATCGCTGATTACCCCTTTACCACCTTGCATCCCAATTTGGGGGTGGTGCGGGTGGGGCCCAGCCAAAGCTTTGTGGTGGCCGATGTGCCAGGTTTGATCGAGGGCGCCTCTGAAGGGGCGGGCTTGGGCCATCAGTTTTTGCGTCATTTGCAGCGCACCCGTTTGCTGCTGCACTTGGTCGATTTGGCGCCCTTTGACGAACAAATTGATCCTGTGGCTCAGGCCAAAGCGATTGTGGCCGAACTGAAAAAATTCGATCCCGAGTTGCATGCCAAACCCCGCTGGTTGGTGTTGAACAAGCTCGACATGATCCCGGCCGACCAACGCGCAGCCAAGGTCAAGGATTTTGTGCGCCGCATGCGCTACAAAGGCCCGGTCTTTGAAATCTCAGCGCTCACCCGCGAAGGCTGCGAAAACCTGGTGCAAGCGGTGTACCAGCATGTGCATGCGGTGCACCAGCAGCAAAATGAGCCGGCACCCGTGGACCCCCGTTTTGACGATCCATCACCTTGAAAGACCGTGTCAGAGATGAGCAACTTGGCACAATCAGTGACTTCCAGTGCACGCCGCATCGTGATCAAGGTCGGATCGAGCCTGGTCACCAACGAAGGGCGCGGCTTGGACGAGGCCGCCATCGGCGAATGGTGTCGGCAAATGGCCGAGTTGGTGCGTCAAGGGCGCGAGGTGATCATGGTCAGCAGTGGTGCCATCGCCGAGGGCATGAAGCGCTTGGGCTGGTTGCAGCGACCCCAAGAAATCCACGAGCTTCAAGCGGCCGCAGCGGTCGGTCAGATGGGTTTGGCCCAAATGTACGAAACCCAGTTGCGCCATCATGGCCTGGGCAGCGCTCAGGTGTTGTTGACCCATGCCGATTTGGCCGATCGCGAGCGCTACCTCAATGCCCGCTCGACCCTTTTGACGCTGCTGGCCCATGGGGTGTTGCCCGTCATCAACGAAAACGACACCGTCGTCAATGACGAGATCAAATTTGGTGACAACGACACCTTGGGCGCCTTGGTGGCCAACTTGGTCGAAGCCGATTTGTTGGTCATCTTGACCGATCAAAAGGGCTTGTACAGCGCCGATCCACGCAAAGATCCCGACGCACGCTTCATCGAGTCTGCGCGTGCCGGCGACCCACAACTGGAGTCCATGGCCGGTGGGGCAGGCTCGAGCATTGGCAAAGGCGGCATGATCACCAAAATTTTGGCAGCCAAGCGCGCCAGCGGGTCGGGTGCCAGCACCGTGATTGCCTGGGGGCGCGAGCCCGATGCCTTGCTGCGCCTGATGGCGGGCGAGTCGTTGGGTACTTTGTTGGTGGCCCAAACCGCCAAAATGCAGGCCCGCAAGCAGTGGATGGCCGATCATTTGCAGCTGCGTGGTTCGGTCACCATCGACCAGGGCGCCGTGCACAAGCTGGTCACCGAGGGCAAAAGCCTGCTGCCCATCGGCATGGTTGGGGTGCAAGGTGAGTTCTCTCGGGGAGAGGTCATCTCGATTCGAGACCCACAGGGCACCGAGATTGCCCGGGGTTTGGCCAACTATGCCGCGGCCGAGGCCAGGTTGTTGTGCAAAAAGCCCTCGAGCGATTTTCAAGCCCTGCTGGGCTACACCGCCGAGCCAGAAATGGTGCACCGAGACAACTTGGTGCTCAACGCCAGGGCCCACTGACGGTGGGTTCAGCGGGGTCGGTGGGTTCAGCCCTGCCCCGGGTCGGGATCAAAACTCGCACCAGGAGGCAACTCGAGGTGCGAAGGTGGGGTTCGGGCATTGGGGCGTGCGTGGTGACGCTCGATGCCCTCAGCGGGGCCTGAGAACTCTTCTCGGGCGCGATGGCCGCTGCGCAAGTAGCGATTGCGATGGTCTTGTCTGGGCAAATACCGCGACAGTTCGCTCAGGGCCATCTCGTAGACACCGCGTTTGAATTCGACCACCACATCCAGCGGCACCCAGTATTCGTTCCAACGCCAGGCATCAAACTCTGGGTGATCGGTGGCGCGCAAATTCAGCGCGTGATCATGGGCCACCAGTTGCAACAAAAACCAAATCTGCTTTTGGCCTTTGTAAAAACCCCTGGCATCGCGCCGAATGTAGCGGTCGGGCACTTCATAGCGTAACCAGTCACGGGTTCGGGCCACAATGCGCACGTGTTCGGGCAACAACCCGATTTCTTCGTGCAGTTCCCTGAACATGGCTTGTTCAGGTGTTTCGCCACGGTCTATGCCGCCTTGCGGAAACTGCCAACTG
>CAWUNN010000345.1:0-2713 GCA_963923185.1 uncultured Limnohabitans sp.
GCGCGGCAGCCAACGTCTTTGCACCTTCTTTTGCCCAGTTGGGTGCGTACCCCAATAAACCCATCAAGATCATCGTGCCCTGGGCTGCTGGTGGCGGTGGTGATGTCGCAGTGCGCATGTATGTACCTGGCTTGCAACAACGCTTGGGTCAAAACATCGTGGTTGAAAACCGTCCTGGTGCCATCGGCACCATAGGCAGCCAGGTTGCAGCACGCAGCCCTGCCGATGGCTACACCTTGCTGTACGGTTCAGCAGACTCGCACTCGATCGCGCCACAGGTGTTCAAGCCATCGCCATACGACGCCAAAAAGGACTTTGTGGCGGTGGCGCCCATTGGCTTTCCGCCGATTGCGCTGGTGGTCCATGGCTCTAGCCCCATCAAGACCTTCGATCAATTTCTCAAGGTGGCACGCGAGTCCACAGACAAACCCCTGACCTATGGATCATGGGGCCAGGGTGGATCAGGCCACATCACCGTCGAAGCGCTCAAACAATTGGCCAAAATCAACCTCTTGCATGTGCCCTACAACGGTACTGCGCCGTTGCTTCAGGCTTCGCTGGCCAATCAAATCGATTGCGCGGTCAACACATTGCCAACCGTTGAGCCCTCGATCCGTGCAGGTACGTTGCGGATGCTGGCTGTCGTGGCCAAGCAGCGCTTGCCGCAGTTTCCTGAGGTGCCGGTACTGAAAGACATTGGAATCGGCATTGAAATTGGCGGTTGGATCGGCTATCTGGCACCGACAGGGGTGGCGCCAGAGGTCTTGGCCAAGCTCAATGCTGCGTTCGATGCCACCGGCCGAGACCTGGGCGATCAACTGCGACAGATGACCCTGGTGCCCGACTATCAAGACCAGCGCAGTTACCAGGCGTTTTATCTCAGTGAGTACGACCGCTGGGGTCAGTACATTCGCAACGCCAAAATTTCTTTGGATCAATGAGACTGACATGAGCCATGGCCTCATCTTGCATCATTTCGAAGGCTCTCCCTTTTCAGAGAAGCTGCGCTCGATCTTCGGCCTCAAACGCATGGCATGGCAGTCGGTACTGATTCCCATGGCCATGCCCAAGCCCGATGTCACGGCCTTGACTGGTGGCTACCGCAAGACACCCATCTTACAAATCGGTGCCGATATCTATTGCGACACAGCGCTGATGGCCCAGGTGATCGACACATTGCAACCTGATCCCCCTCTGTTTGGCCAAGCCGCAATGGCCCCCATGGTGGCCGCCTGGGCCGACAGCACATTATTCTGGCAAGCCATCATGAACACGCAAACGCCCGAGGCACGAGCGCGCATCTACCAAGGCCTTGGCCCACAAGACATTGAACACCTGCGAGATGATCGCAACGCTTTTGTCGCCGGTCTGGTCAGACCCAACACAACGGACGCAGCTGCACAGCTGCAATCCACACTGAGCAGATGCGAACAAGCACTTTCTCAGCATCCTTGGCTGATGGGTCCAAAGCCTTCGATCGCTGATTTTTCTTTTTACCACTGCATCTGGTTCTTGGTCCGAGCAGGCATGGCCGATCGCTTACTTGCGCCTTGGACTGGCGTGCAGGATTGGTATGCACGCATGGTGAATTTGGGGCACGGCACGCGATCAGAAATCACCAGCACAAAGGCCATTGAGGTGGCTTCAACGGCCAGCCAGCATGCCCCAGTGCACGTGATGACGCATCTGGGCTTTGAAGCCGGTCAATCGGTCATCGCAGCAGCCACCGATTACGGCACAGACGAAGTACACGGCACATTGGTTGGTCTCAGCCACGATCGCATCACCCTCGCTAGGCAAGATGCCCGCGCTGGCGTGGTTCATGTTCATTTTCCACGCTTGGGCTATGCCTTGCGACTTGCAACTTGAACGCTCCAGCGTCTTTCGCCCATTGATCGCATGCAACCAAGCCCTTGCATGGGCCATGCCCTGACATCCGATTAAGCAAACGAATGCAGGCCGATGGCATTGCCCTCTGTGTCACCAATGATGGCGATGAAACCATGGTCCCCAATGGACCATTTGGGCTTGTGAACCACGCCGCCGTGTTGCAGGGCAAGCGCTGCTGTTTGGCCACAGTCTTCACAAGAAAAATACACCATGGTTCCTTCATGGGTTGGCTTTCGCATGGGGTGCTTCATCAAAGCACCCATGGCACCCGAGCCAGGCATTTGGCCATCGAATTCAAGCGCCTCAAAAGTGCCATCGGTCACCGCCGGCTTGAGGTTTCGCTTCAAGACCGATGCATAAAAACGTCCAGCGCGATCCAGGTCAGCGACATAAATCTCAAACCAACCGACAGGGTTATGAAGAGGCTTCATTTTCTTTAGGCTTGGGTGTTTAGACGTTCGTTTTGAGGATAAAGGAACTTCTTGGCTTCAGCGTCCAATTCTGTTTTGAAGACATGGCGACTCTTCAATGCCTCGGCACGTTGGGCCGCTGGTCTGGCATGGATGGCATCCAACAATCGCTTGACGTTTGGATACTTGGACCAAGTGGCCTCGCCCGTGCCCAACACATAGGGCACCATGCGCGCCCAACCCCAAAAGGCCATGTCCACGATGCTGTATTGCCCCCCCACCATGAATTCGCGCTGGGCCAGGTGTTGCTCAATCACGTCCCAATGCCGGTTGGCCTCAAAGTCATAGCGGTTCAGCGCATATTCTTTGGGTTCGGGCGCCACATGGCGAAAGTGAACCGATTGACCTGAAAA
>CAWUNN010000346.1:0-2711 GCA_963923185.1 uncultured Limnohabitans sp.
CACTGGAGACCCCACATGAACACCATGTCTCATGAAAAGCCCCCCAGCTCTGTCAGTTCGGATGGTTTTTTATCCAAAGAGCGCACCGTGGCTCAACCCGGATTCAACCGCTGGTTGGTCCCCCCAGCCGCCTTGGCCATTCACCTGTGCATCGGCATGGCTTATGGTTTTTCGGTGTTTTGGTTGCCCCTGTCCAAAGCCCTGGGCATCAAACAGGCCATCCAATGCGGGCCTGAGGTGGGGTTTTTACAAGAACTGTTCGTCACCCATTGCGACTGGAAAATCTCGACCCTGGGTTGGATGTACACCCTCTTTTTTGTGCTGCTGGGGGCTTCGGCCGCCATTTGGGGCGGCTGGCTTGAGCGTGCTGGGCCACGCAAAGCCGGCGTCGTCAGCGCCTGTTGTTGGAGCGGGGGCATGCTGATCTCTGCCTTGGGCGTGCACCTGCATCAGTTCTGGCTCATGCTGTTGGGCTCGGGGGTGATCGGCGGTGTGGGCTTGGGGCTGGGCTACATCTCACCGGTGAGCACCTTGATCAAATGGTTTCCCGATCGCCGTGGCATGGCCACCGGCATGGCCATCATGGGCTTTGGCGGCGGGGCCATGATTGGCTCGCCTTTGGCCGCAGAACTCATGAAGTACTTCGCCAGCGACACCGATGTGGGTGTCAAGCAAACCTTCATCGTCATGGGCTTGGTCTATTTCGCCTTCATGATGGCTGGCGCCCTGATGTACCGCATCCCAGCCAGTGGTTGGAAGCCCAAGAACTGGACCCCGCCGGTCCATCAAGCCAGCAACGCCATGATCACCCAAGGCCATGTCCATGTCAGCAAGGTTTGGGGTATTCCGCAGTTTTGGCTGGTCTGGATGGTGTTGTGCATGAACGTGTCGGCGGGCATTGGCGTGATTGGCATGGCCAGTCCCATGTTGCAAGAGGTCTTTGGTGGATCTTTGATCGGCATCTCGGCCAAATTCACCGAATTGGATGCCCCTCAATTGGCCGCCATTGCCACCGTGGCCGCGGGCTTCACGGCCTTGCTCAGTTTGTTCAACATCGGAGGCCGATTCTTTTGGGCCAGCTTGTCCGATGCCATGGGCCGAAAGATGACGTACGTGGTGTTTTTTGTCTTGGGTGGGCTGTTGTATGCCAGCATGCCCATCAGCGCCATGGCGGGCAACAAGCTCATGTTTGTGGCCGCGGTGTGCATCATCCTCAGCATGTATGGTGGCGGGTTTGCCACGGTGCCGGCCTATCTGGCTGACTTGTTTGGCACGCAAATGGTGGGCGCCATCCACGGTCGCTTGCTCACCGCTTGGGCCACCGCGGGCATCGTGGGGCCGGTGGTCGTCAACTACATGCGCGACTACCAACTCAGCTTGGGGCTGCCGCGCAGCCAGGTCTACAACCAAACCATGTATGTGTTGGTGGGCTTGTTGGTGGTGGGCTTGATTTGCAACCTGCTGATCAAGCCGGTCAACCCCAAGTACTTCATGACGGCCGAAGAGTTGGCCCACGAGAAAAAGCTGGCCCATGAGCGGGCCATGCAAACCGAGGCTGGCGCCAGCCTCGAAGCCGAGCGCGTCACCTCTGCCCTTTGGACCTATTTGGCTTGGGCCGCGGTGGGCATTCCATTGGCTTGGGGCGTTTACCGCACCGCCATCAGTGTGTCCAAGTTTTTCAATTGAATGGCACGCACCTCGGACCCGATGATTCAGAATGAAAAGAACAGGTGAAGACTTGAAGCATTCAGACCCGCTCATGCCTGAACTCGAGGCACTGATCGATCAACACCAAAGCACGCCAGGGGGCTTGATGCCCTTGTTGCACGCCATTCAAGACCAATGGGGCCATGTGCCGGCTGAGGCGGTGGCGCCCATGGCCCAGGCACTGAACCTGTCGCGGGCCGAGGTGCATGGCGTGATCACTTATTACCACCACTTCAGAAGCACGCCGCCTGGACGCCAAGTCATTCAGATCTGTCGCGCCGAGTCCTGTCAAGCCTGTGGTTCAGAGGCTTTGGTGCAACTGGCCGAAAAAACCTTGGGCTGTGCCATGGGCCAGACCCGCGCCGATGGCTCGGTCAGCCTAGAGCCCGTGTATTGCCTGGGTTTGTGCGCATCGTCACCGGCCATGCAGGTCAACGAGGCCCTGTATGCCCGCGTCACCCCCGAGGGGCTTGAGCGCCTCTTGTCGGACCTGGAGGTGGTGGCATGAGCGCCATTCAAGTGTTTGTGCCGCGCGACAGCGCGGCCTTGGCCTTGGGGGCCGATCAAGTCGCTTGGCAGTTGCAGCACCAGGCGCAGCTACTGGGCCAAGCCATCGAGTTGGTGCGCAATGGTTCGCGCGGATTGTTTTGGTTAGAGCCCATGGTCGAGGTGCAAACGCCCCAGGGGCGTGTCGCCTATGGTCCCGTGACCCCACAAGATGTCGCAAGCCTGCTACAGGCCGGCATGCTCAGCGGTCAAGCGCATCCCCTGTGTCAGGGTCTGACCGATCAGATCCCTTTTTTGGCCAAGCAAGAACGATTGACCTTTGCCCGCATGGGCATCACCGATCCCTTGTCTTTGTCTGATTACGAGCAGCACGGGGGCTGGAAGGGTTTGCGGCAAGCCCTGGGCATGAGCGGGGCGCAAATCGTGCAAGAGGTCACCTGTCTCTTATACACATCTCTGAGCCCACGAGACGGACTCCTAGCTCGTATGCCGTCTTC
>CAWUNN010000347.1:0-2709 GCA_963923185.1 uncultured Limnohabitans sp.
GTTCATGGCCGGGCCGGTGCCCTTGTAGGGCACGGTGGTGAGATCCACCCCGATCGAGCTCATGAACAGCAATCCGCACAGGTGCGACACGGCACCCAAGCCCGCATTGGCCAGAGAGACTTTGTCTTTGTGAGATTTGATGTAGCTGATCAACTCGGCATAGTTGGCAGCCGGAAAATCTTTGCGCGCCAAAATCGTCATGGGCACATCGACCACCTGGCCAATGTATTCAAAGTCTTTCAAGGGGTCAAAGCTGAGTTTGCGGTACAGCGCGGGCGCGGTGGCCATGCCCATGTGGTGCAAAAAGATGGTATGCCCGTTGGGGGCCGCGCGAGCCACGCGCGTGGCTGCGATGGTGCCGCCCGCACCCAACGTGTTTTCTACCGTGACCACGGTACCCAGTGACTTGCCCATGGGGATGGCGATCATGCGAGCCACCACATCGGTGGGCCCCCCGGCGGCAAAGGGCACCACCATGGTGATGGGCTTGCCATCGGGAAAACCTTGTGCCCAAGCGCCTGTCAAACAGCTTAAGCCCAAGGCCAACCCAGTCAAGGTTTTTTTGAAATCAATTCGCATGTCGGAACTCTGGTATCAGTCAATGGGTTGAATTTTAAGTCTTCGCACTGGATCAGGGCAACAAACGACCCATGGCTTGAATGCGGGTGATGCCCCACAACTGCTCGAGCGCACGGCGCATCTCATCGGGTTGGGCCCCATGGCTGTGGGCAGCCAATCGAAGGGCTTTGTCATTGATTTCTTCTCGGCTGAGCGTGTTGCCAGGGTCGCCTTTGGGTTCGTCGACGCGCCCATGCAGGGTGCGACCATCGTGGGTCGACACCGTCACCTTGCCGATCCAGCGTTGCGGATAGGCGCCGTCCACTTCGGGATCCAAACACATGCTGACTCGATTGCAAAAGGCACGCGTGTCATCGGCATTGAAGTGGCGATCAAATTCACCCAATCCAGCGTAGCCGTGCAAAGCGGCCAGCGCCAACACAGTGCCCATGGAAAACTTGCTTTGATGAACGGTGCTGGGGTTGACCACGGGGCCCAACACATCGATGGCACCTTGGTGAACATGGGTTTGCACGTGCGCAATGTCGCTGGCTTTGAGCCCATGCTCGCGCATGACTTGCAACAAAGCATCGGCCGCCGGATGGGTGTGCCGACAAGACGCGTGGTATTTGAATGAAGTCTCAGCCAAAGCCCAGCGCTGACCCAAGCCATCGGTCAACTTGCCCACATTGGCATCGCTGGACATGCCAGCGGCCATGCCTTGCGGGCCATCAAAAATGCGCTCGGCCCCGGTGAACCCGTCTTGGGCCAACACGGCCGCCATCAAGCCCGCCCCGGCCGCATGAGCCGTGTGCAATTGCTTGCTGTCGGCGGCGGTGCGCAAAAACTCCCACAGACCCGCCGATTGGGTGCCTGCAGAGCCAAAGGCGTGCAGCATCTGGGTGGGGTTCAAGCGCAACAAATGGCCCACCGCTGCGGCCGCAGCGATGGTGCCAGCGGTGCCCGTGGTGTGAAACACTTTGTAGTGCGAGCGCCCCAAAAATTCACCCACTCGAATGCCCACCTCGTAGCCTGCCACCGAAGCGGTGAGCAAGGCCTTGCCCGATGCGCCCATGGCCTGAGCCATGGCCAACGCCGGCGAAAACACGACGGTGGCCGGATGGAACACCGAGCCGTTGTGGACATCGTCTTGCTCGGCCACATGCGATGCAGCGGCATTGGCCATGGCCGCCAGATAGGGGCTGGAGCCACGTCGATTGACGATGATTTCACTGGGGCCATCGCCAGGCCCCATCTGGTTGGCGAATTTGGCCACCGATTCGACCGCCCGCGCCCCATGGCCGGCCACCGCCGAGCCAAACCAATCGACCATCAGGTCTTCGGCGCGGCGCACCACCGGCTCAGGGATGTCTTCAAATTTCAGGTTGGCGGCAAATCGCGCCAGTGCGGCGTTAGGGTGGTCTGACATGTGCAGTCTCCGTATGGGGTTCAGATGGCCTGGTCTTTGCGCAATGCAGCCACATCGGCATCGCTCAAACCCAGTTCGCGCAAAATGGACTGGGTGTGCTGCCCGACCTGGGGCACCTCGTCCATGCGGTATTCAAAGGCGCTGTTGCGCCCCGGTGGCAACAACGCCGGGATCGGTCCTGCGGGCGAGCCGACTTCGCGCCAACGCTCACGCGCCTTGAGTTGCGGATGGGCCCACAAGCCAGCCATGTCGTTCATGCGCGCGTTCGCAATGCCCGCGTCCTCTAAGCGCTGCACCACTTGCTCGGTGCTGAGCGCAGCAAAGGCTTGCCGAATCAATTCGAGCAAGTCGCTTCGGTGCTGATGTCGCAACGAGTTGCTGGCAAAACGCGGGTCTTGGGCCAAATCGGGCTGCAACAAAACTTGGTCACAAAAGGTTTTCCACTCGCGTTCATTTTGCAAACCCAACATGACGGTGCCACCGTCACCGGCCGGGAAAGGTCCATACGGATAAATGCTGGCATGTGAAGCCCCTGCACGCACCGGTGGTGTGGCGCCTTGGTAAGCGTAGTACATGGGAAAGCCCATCCACTCACCCAGCGCCTCGAGCATGGAGACATCGATGTGACTGCCTTGACCTGTTTTGCCGCGCAGCAGCAAGGCCGACAAGATGTTGGCTGTCTCTTATACACATCTCCGAGCCCACGAGACGGACTCCTATCT
>CAWUNN010000348.1:0-2697 GCA_963923185.1 uncultured Limnohabitans sp.
CGCACAGGCCGTACAGCACCATGCTGTGCTCCAGCAGTTCAAAGCCGTGCTGTTGGGCCACCGTTCGCTGTTGCTCTTCGATGGCGGCATTGAAAAATTCAACCACCTGACCGCATTCGACACACATCAGGTGATCGTGGTGCTGGCCATCTTCGAGTTCAAACCAGGCCTTGTCACCATCAAAATTGGATTTGCGCAGCAATCCCGCATCGGCAAATTGCATCAAGATGCGGTACACGGTGGCAATGCCGATTTCATCGCCTTGCTCGACCATGCGGGTATAGACCTCTTCGGCAGAAAAATGCTGGGCCGGGTTTTTTTCAAACATCTCCAGCACCTTCAGGCGCGGCAAGGTGACCTTCAGTCCATTGTTTTTCAGTATTTCTGCTTGGGTGTTCATCAGGGTCCCTTGCACCGGGCGGCGTTCAACCAGAGGTCAGCAAGCCCTTGTGTTCGATGAAATCGACCACTTCTTGCAAACCTTGTTGGGTTTTCAGATTGGTCATCACCCAAGGGCGACGTTGGGCATCTGGCCGCATGCGAGCGGTGTCTGAGCGCATGATATCCAAATCGGCGCCCACGTGGGGGGCCAGGTCCACTTTGTTGATCACAAACAGGTCACTTTTGGTGATGCCAGGGCCGCCTTTGCGAGGTATTTTTTCGCCTGCTGCGACATCGATGACGTATATCGTCAAGTCTGACAATTCGGGGCTGAAAGTGGCCGCCAAGTTGTCGCCGCCACTTTCGACAAACACGATGTCGGCATCCGGAAACTTGTCCAACATGCGGTCGATCGCCTCCAGATTGATCGATGCATCTTCGCGAATGGCGGTGTGCGGGCAGCCCCCTGTTTCAACGCCCATGATGCGCTCGGCAGGCAAGGCGCCGCTGACGGTCAGCAGGCGTTGGTCTTCTTTGGTATAGATGTCGTTGGTGATGGCGATCAAATCCCAGCGCTCTCGCATGTGCTTGCACAACATTTCAAGCAAGGTGGTTTTGCCCGAACCGACTGGCCCGCCAATGCCCACGCGCAGGGGCGGCATTTTTTTGGTCCGGCGCGCAATGTGATGCAAAGCACTCATGATCTGAACAATCTGGAATATTGGGTTTCGTGGCGCGACGACAAAATGGCCCACATCGGACTGAAGGCCTGTCGATCGTCATCTGAAATGGGCATGGCCGCACCAGCGGCAGATGGGATGTCTTGCACCAGGCGGGCCAAGACACGTTGGCCACTGCTTTGGCCCAGTGGCACGGCTTTGAGCGCGGCTTGTGTCATGTTCTCAGCCCAGCCAAAGGCATAGGCTTGCAAGGCCTGCTCGACCGTGCCGCCCGTCCAACTCAAAGCCAAGGCCATGGCCAGTGGGTAATTGGGCGGCAGTTGGGCCAACAACGTCAAGGCCTCAGTTTGGGTGGGGTGCAAGTTGCGCAACCAATCCCCCATCGAGCGCCCCATTTGTTCGGTTTGCAACCTGGCCTCGGCGCTTTCGCGCGTGCTCATGACCCACTGGGCCAATTGCTGCAAGCGAGGGGCATCCAGGGCTTGCCAGGCAGGCAGAGCCTGCGCCATCACAGCCATGTCACCCCTGACCTGGATCAGCCACAACTGGTCCAGCAACCACTGGGTGCAACTGGCTTCGTCCACGACCATGCCATGTTCGATGGCCGCCTCCAGCCCATCTGAATAGGAAAATCCGCCCACCGGCAAAGCCGGTGAAGCCAGCCATATCAGACCCAGCAGTGGGGTTGGCTCAGTGCCCATGGGGATGGTCGTGCCCGCAGTGGGCGTCGTGGACATGGTGCGGGTCGTGCGCGTGATCGTGGCCGTGATCGTGTGAATGATTGTGCGAGTGGCCATGCGAATGACCATGTTCGTGCGACAACAAGGCGCTGTCGCCATAGGCGCCGCCCTCGGGCTCAAAGGGCAACGTGGTGTCGCTCACTTGCAGCCCCATGTCTCGCAGCATCTCGGCCAGCACATGGTCGGGCTCGATCTTGAGGTGATCGGTTTGCAATTCGATGGGCACATGCCGATTGCCCAAATGATAGGCCGCTCGCATCAAGTCAAAAGTGGCCTGGGTGGACGCGAGGGCTTGAATCAGCATCACCGATTGGGGGGCAGCCAGCACTTGAATCAAAGAGCCGTCTTCGGCCACCAGCACGTCACCGCCTCGCACCACGGTGCCCCTGGGCAAAAAAACGCCCAGTTTTCGCCCCAAGCTGTCGGTGGCATCAAAACGGCTTTTTTGCCGGGTGTCCCAATCCAGTGTGATGGTGCTGGCGCGGCGCAACAGCGCAGGGGCCAAGCCACCGCCACGGGGCATGCGTTTGGAGCAGATCAGCATCAGAACAAAAAATACCGTTGGGTCATGGGCAAGTGGGTGGCGGGCTCACAGGTGAGCAACACGCCGTCGGCGCGCACCGCATAGGTTTGGGCATCGACTTCCATGCGCGGCGCATAGTCATTGTGGACCATGTCTTTTTTGCCCACCGATCGGACGTGTTGGACAGCGGCCAAGGTCTTGCTCAGGCCATAGGTTTGCCCGATGCCATTTTGCAAACCGGCCTGTGACACAAAGGTCAGTGAGCCGCGCGCCAATGCCCCGCCAAAGCTGCCAAACATGGGGCGGTAGTGCACGGGTTGCGGGGTCGGGATGGATGCGTTGGGGTCGCCCATGGCGGCCAAGGCAATGAAGC
>CAWUNN010000349.1:0-2692 GCA_963923185.1 uncultured Limnohabitans sp.
GCGACACAAACTGCGGTTTGAACACTTTGCACCCTCGGGCAGCGGCCCACGCGAGAGGCGCTTGGCCATTTTGGGCTTTGCCATGCAACTGGCCCCGCAACACCCTGCGCAAGCAGGGGCCACTGACTTTCTCAAAAGCGCCCTGAACGAGGCAGAAAAAAAATGGCTCGACGCCTGCATGGCGGTGGACCCAGCCGATTTGCTGGAACGTCACCGCTACAGTTTGCCCGAATGGCTCGATGCCGCCTTGCGCGCGCAGTTTGACCAGCCCGCAGAGTTTCAGCGCATGGCTCAGAGCTGGCTCGAGGCAGCCCCATTGGATTTGAGAGTTAACACTTACACAGATCGGCGAGAGGATGTCCAACAAGAGCTGAAACTGTTGGGCTTGCAGGTTCAAGCCACACCGCATTCGCCTTGGGGTTTGCGTTTGCAAGGCAAGCCTGCATTGACCCGCACCGATGCCTTTGCCCGAGGTGCCATCGAGGTGCAAGACGAAGGCTCGCAACTGCTGGCCCTTTTGCTCGACCCCAAGCGGGGTGAGATGGTGGTGGATTTTTGTGCCGGTGCCGGTGGCAAGACTTTGGCTTTAGGGGCTTTGATGCGCAGCACCGGTCGGCTTTATGCCTTGGACACCTCGGCCCATCGACTCGATGCCCTCAAGCCCCGATTGGCGCGCAGCCAACTCTCGAATGTGCACCCCGGCGTCATCGCTCACGAGCGCGACGAGCGCGTCAAACGACTGTACGGCAAGATCGACCGGGTGTTGGTGGATGCCCCATGTTCGGGCTTGGGCACGTTGCGCCGAAATCCTGACCTGAAATGGCGTCAAAGCCTGGCGACAGTGAAAGACATGCAGACTCGGCAAATGGCCATCTTGAGTTCTGCGGCCAAACTGCTCAAGCCGGGCGGGCGGTTGGTGTATGCCACTTGCAGCGTGTTGCCCACTGAAAACGAAGAGGTGGTGGCGGCTTTTGACCAAGCCCACCCTGGCTTCAAGCCCATGTCGGCTGCCGAACTGTTGCAAACACTCAAAATCGACCAGGCCCCGTCGCTTTGCAGCCCAGAGGGTCGTTTTTTGCGACTTTGGCCTCACCGCCACGCCACTGACGGGTTTTTTGCATCTGTTTGGCAAGCATCGTAAAATATTGCAAAGTCTCGCGGGGCCCTCGCCCTGCACCTCAAAGGCAAGACATGACCGAATTTTTCAACGTGGGTTTGGGCCATTTGCTCAGATTTCTGGATCAAGGCCTCTTGAATTGGTCAGGCTGGTCCATTTTGGCCTACACCCTGATCACCACCCACATCACCATCGCGGCGGTGACCATTTATTTGCATCGCCACCAAGCCCATCGAGCCTTGGACCTGCATGGGTTGCCATCGCATTTTTTCCGCCTCTGGCTGTGGTTGGCCACGGGCATGCAAACCAAGGCCTGGGCGGCCATTCACCGCAAACACCACGCCAAATGCGAAACCCCTGAAGATCCTCACAGTCCGCAAACCCGGGGCCTGAAAACCGTGTTTTGGCGCGGTGCCGAGCTGTACCGCATGGAGGCCAAAAATACCGAAACCCTCAGCAAATACGGACATGGCACGCCCAATGACTGGATTGAAAACCACGTTTACAGTCGCTTCCCTTGGCAAGGGGTGGGCATCATGCTGGTCATCAATCTGTTGCTGTTTGGCGCCATTGGTTTGACCGTTTGGGCGGTTCAAATGTTGTGGATCCCTGTGACGGCGGCCGGCATCATCAATGGCGTGGGCCACTATTGGGGTTATCGCAACTTTGAAGCACCCGACGCCAGCACCAACATCTCGCCTTGGGGCATCATCATTGGCGGCGAAGAGTTGCACAACAACCACCACACCTATCCGACATCGGCCAAGTTGTCGGTCAAGCCCTACGAGTTTGACATCGGCTGGGCCTACATCACCGTGATGTCCAAGCTGGGTTTGGCCAAGGTCAAGAAAACCCCGCCCAAGTTGGCCTATGGAGACATTCAACCCGTGGCCGATGAAAAAACCCTAGAGGCCTTGATTGCCAACCGCTACGAGGTCATGGCCGCCTATGCCCGTCAGTTGCGCACTGCTTGCCGCCAAGACATCCAGTCCCTTAAACAACGACCCACTGAAGCGGTTTTGCGGGCCGCCCGGCGTTGGATGCACCGCGACATTGAAAAGATCCCGGATCAAGATCGCAACTTGGTCGATCAGGCCCGTGCCACCTTGCCTCAAGCCGATACCATGGTGCGCATGCGCGAAGAATTGCGCCAACTCTGGCTCAGCACGCACCGCAGTCGCGAGCAATTGGCCGCTGATTTGCAAGCCTGGTGCCGTCGGGCCGAGGGCAGTGGCGTGGCGGCATTGCGCGACTTCTCTATGCGATTGCGCGCTGTCCGCGCATGACCCAGGGGGGCTGGCGCAGGACTCGCTCAGCGTGCTATAATCTTCGTTTTCGCCGATTCCAACTCCGGGAACGGCCAAGGTTCATGCAGTTTGGACCTGAGGGATACCGCCCCCTGAACTGGCGAGGTGAGGCCGACACAGACCATTTAGGCACTTTGTCGGCTGTTTCAATGGAGTGTCCTCATGGCACGCAAATGTGAAGTCACGGGCAAGGGCCCGATGGTCGGAAACAATGTTTCCCACGCCAACAACAAAACCAAGCGCCGCTTCATGCCCAACCTGCAATACC
>CAWUNN010000350.1:0-2677 GCA_963923185.1 uncultured Limnohabitans sp.
CCCGATGGCATGCCCGAGCCGGGTTGGTACCAACCCGTGCCCAGAGGGCTAGAGTCCAAGATCGCTGACAAGCTGGCTCAGCTGAAAAAGTGGGACCAAGAAGCAGAAAAAAAATGAGACACTTTCTGATTCTGCCTACCCCCTCAGGGTATCCCTGAAGCCTTCAAGCGCCATCAGAGCAGATAAACTTCAAACACTTCTGATTCAGGCCCCCTTGCAACACCGCTGGGCCGCACCCCTTGCCCTCTTTCACCGCCCAGTCATGGACATCTTGCTGCAGCAAATCATCAACGGCCTGGTGCTGGGCAGCATGTATGCGTTGGTGGCTTTGGGCTACACCATGGTGTACGGCATCATCAACCTGATCAACTTTGCCCACGGCGAAGTGCTGATGGTGGGGGCCATGGTCAGTTGGGCGGTGCTGGCACCACTGCAAGCCAGCTGGCCTGCAGCGCCGGGTTGGTGCTTGCTGCTGATCTCGTTTGTGTTGGCCTGCATCGTGACCGCCACCTTGAACCATTGCATTGAAAAATGGGCCTACAAGCCTTTGCGAAATGCGCCCCGACTGGCGCCCTTGATCACGGCCATCGGAGTGTCCATCTTGCTGCAGACCTTGGTGATGATCATCTTCAAGCCCAACCACAAACCGTATCCATCTTTGTTGCCCACCGAGCCGTTCGAGTGGGCGGGTGCGGTGATCACCCCCACGCAAGTGGTGATATTGGGTTTGACCGCTGTCTCATTGGCGGTGCTGATGTGGTTGGTGCATGCCACTGCCCTGGGCCGAGCCATGCGGGCCACTGCAGAAAATCCCCAAGTGGCCAGCTTGATGGGGGTCAAACCCGATCGGGTGATCTCAGCCACCTTCATCATCGGGGCGATTTTGGCCACCTTGGCCGGCATCATGTGGGCCGCCAATTACGGTACCGTTCAGCATGCCATGGGATTTTTACCGGGGCTCAAGGCCTTCACGGCAGCGGTGTTGGGGGGCATTGGCAACCTGGCCGGTGCTGTGGTGGGGGCATTGCTGCTGGGCCTGATTGAATCGATCGGATCGGGCTACATCGGTGAACTCACGGGGGGTGTGTTGGGCAGTCAGTACACCGACATTTTTGCTTTTGCCGTGCTGATCGTCATGCTGACCCTGCGCCCTTCGGGCCTGTTGGGTGAGCGGGTCGCTGATCGAGCCTGAAGACACAAAGCCTGACATGACACTCCGTTCATCTGTGCGCAACACATGGGGCCTGGTGGCCCTGCTGTTGCTGCCGATTGGTTTGCAGTGGTTTGGCAATGGCTGGGTGCGCATCGTCGATGTGGCCTTGTTGTATGTGTTATTGGCCTTGGGCTTGAACATCGTGGTGGGCTTTGCCGGACTGCTTGATTTGGGCTATGTGGCCTTTTATGCGGTGGGGGCCTACATGTTTGCTTTGTTGGCCTCACCGCACTTGCTGGACACCTTTCCCGCACTGGCCGCCATGTTCCCCCATGGTTTGCACATGCCCTTGTGGGTCGTGGTGCCTCTGGCTGCGGTGTTGGCTGGGTTGACCGGGGCACTGCTTGGGGCCCCCACGCTGAAATTGCGAGGCGATTATTTGGCGATCGTGACTTTGGGTTTTGGCGAAATCATTCGCATTTTCATGAACAACCTCGATCAACCGGTCAACTTGACCAATGGGCCGCGCGGCATCGGTGGCATTGACCCGGTGACCGTGTGGGGACATCCCTTGTCGCGACCTTTGGATTTGGGTTTCATCACCTTACCCTCGGTCACCTTGTATTACTACCTGTTTTTGACGCTGGTGGCCGTCAGTGTGCTGATCTGTCACCGTCTGGCGCATTCGCGCATCGGTCGCGCTTGGATGGCCATCCGCGAAGACGAACTGGCCGCCAAGGCCATGGGCATCGACACCCGCAACATGAAGCTGCTGGCCTTTGGATTGGGGGCCACGTTTGGCGGCGTATCGGGTTGCATGTTTGCTTCTTTTCAGGGTTTTGTCTCGCCCGAGTCCTTCAGTCTGATGGAGTCGGTGATGATCGTGGCCATGGTGGTGCTAGGTGGCATTGGCCATTTGCCAGGCGTCATTTTGGGGGCTTTGTTGCTGGCGGCCTTGCCCGAGGTGTTGCGCTATGTCGCTGCCCCTTTGCAAGCCATGACCGATGGGCGATTGGACGCGGCCATCTTGCGTCAATTGCTGATCGCCTTGGCCATGATCTTCATCATGCTCAGCCGCCCCCATGGTCTGTGGCCCACACCCAAGGGTGAGCGCCCATGAGCAGCACCGCACTGGAGGTCAGTCATGTCTCGAAACGCTTTGGCGGTTTGCAAGCCTTGAGCGATGTCAGCCTGCGCATCCAGAGTGGCCACATTCATGGCCTGATCGGACCCAATGGGGCCGGCAAGACCACTTTTTTCAATGTGATCACCGGCATGTACACCCCCGACAGCGGTCAGTTCAGCTTGAACGGACGCGCCTATCGGCCCACGGCGGTGCACGAGGTGGCGCGAGCCGGCATTGCCCGCACCTTTCAAAACATCAGGCTCTTTGCCGAGATGAGCGCATTGCACAACGTCATGGTGGGCCGCCATGTGCGAACCCGAAGCAGTGTGTGGGCCACTTTGTTCAAGACATCGGGCTTTGTCCAACAAGAAGCCGAGATGCAACGCCATGCCCAAGAG
>CAWUNN010000351.1:0-2672 GCA_963923185.1 uncultured Limnohabitans sp.
TGTGGTGCAACCAGCGGTTGGCACCCAACACCGTGCCGGCGATGGCGGCCAAGCCCAGCCTAAAACCCATTTCCATCCATTCATCCATGGTTGACCTCTGTCATGCAATTTGGCAAGGAATCAGGGCGTCTTCATCCAACGCATACACCGCGCACAGCCGATGGTAGCCATCGGCCACGATCACCCGCGAGCCATCTGGGGCACGCACCAGCAACAAGGGGGACAGGGGCGTGCCTTTTTGAATTTTTTTGCGATCCTTGTCCACGTGCGAGTTGCTCACCCCTAGCAATGACAAGCCAGAGGCCCGAAAAATGTCCTTGGCTTTGAAATGGCTGATCTTGGCTTGGCGCAGATTGCCGACGACTTTGGCCACCTTTTTGGGACCCCAGGTCAAAGTCAGGTAGCTGGCGGCTGCCGGGTAGTCATGGTCTTCTGGCGCATCCAGCCAGACCGGGTTGATGTGCTTTTTGGCAGGCATAAGGCGTTTCCATGAAAAAAATCAAGGCAAAGCCCATCTTAAACCATGGGGCGCCGGGGGCATTGGAATTGGTCGTGTTTCATGTGACATTTTTTTGACATCGACATCACATGATTGTCACGAAGGTTTGCAAAGATCGCCACCATGCGACGCTTTCCAGCAGTGACCAAAAAACGCTCGCGCATCGAAATCATTCCCATGATCGATGTGATGATGTTTTTGTTGGTTTTTTTCGTCTTGATCAGCATCAACGTGATCCCCTCCACTGGGATCAAGTTGGCCTTGCCTCAATCATCGCAATCGGTCCCAGTCTCGACGCAGATCAAAATCGTGATCGCTTTGTCCTCTGACGGATCGATCTCCATGTCGGGCGAACCTGTGCCAAACATCCAGGAATTGAAAAGCAGACTGCTCAGGCTCAAGGCTGAGGATGCTTCCAATCGGTTACAGATCATGGTCTCGTGTGATCAAAAGACACAGATGCAGCCGTTCATCGACGTGATCGATGTGCTCAAACAAACCGGTTTGGAAGCCGTCAACATCTCTGCCCAATCGAGGTCATCATGAACCGACTGATCGATTGGAGCTATGTGCAACGCGAACCACTGTCTTGGGGTTTGACGTTGGCCGTGGCAGGCTTGGGGTGGTTGTCTTTTCAAAGTCTCAGTTGGAAACGCAGCCCCGTGGTCGATGAAGCACCCTTGCAGTTGCGACTAGAGTTGCCCGTATTTCAGGCCCAACCCGAGAAAACCCCAGCGCTCAAACCCCAGCCCAAACCTGTGGCTCCTGCTCGTACGCAAAGCCAATCGCTGGCAGAGCCAGTGTCCAAAGAGCGTGACTTGTCACCATCGGCCCTAGATCAGGCATCAGTGCAAAGCCATTCCAGCGGTCCAACTGAAGCCAAACCCGTTCCAGCTGCACCCGACACCAAGTCCACGGCCGTGAGCTCAAACCATCCCAGGCCAGTTTCGACAGATTCGGTGTATGCAGCCGAATTGCTGGCTTATTTGGAAAAAATCAAACGTTACCCCACTTCCAGAGAAGCCAGATTGTCGCGACCCCAAGGCACGGTGGTGCTGTGGCTTGAACTGGATCGTCAAGGCGCCCTCAAAGCAACGGGTTTGGTGGATTCATCTGGCTCTAATTTATTGGACTCAGAGGCCCTGAAAACCGTCAAGTCGGGTGTTTATCCCTCGATGAGCAGCGACGCATTTGCCCAAGAGTCATCCCATCGTTTCGTTGTTCACTTGAAGTACGAAGTCAAGTGATTTTTTCATTCTTTCTTTCCACATCCAAACCATCATCATGAAAAAACCGAATCAAAACCTCAGTTTCAAATGCGCCCCAGTGGCGTTGGCTTGTGCCTTGGTTTGCCAAGGCGTTTGGTCTCAAACCGACATCGGCACGGTGCGCATCGCTGGAGAGGGCGAACTGGGCACTGGCATGATGATCGATGAAGATGGTGCCAAGTCCAAGTCCACCATCACCAAAGAAGCCATTGACAAACAAAGGCCCACCACCAATCCCTTTCAATTGTTGAACATGCTGCCAGGGGTCAACGCATCCAGTTACGATGCCACTGGGTTGTTTGGTGGCAACATGCGTGTGCGCGGATTCAACAGCGATCAAATGGGTTTGACCATCAACGGTGCACCGGTCAATGACTCTGGCAATTTCGCGGTCTATCCTCAGGAATACACGGACAGTGAAAACTTGTGTGAAGTCTTCATCACCCAAGGATCGGCCGATACCGATGCGCCACATGTGGGTGCATCAGGTGGCAACATTGGCTTGGTCTCTTGCGGACCGAAGGATCAATTTGGTGGCAAATACGCTCAGTCGGTGGGCGGTCTGCATTTCAACAAAGTTTTCTTGCGCTTGGACTCGGGCTTGTTTGGCCAAGACAACCCATCCAAGACCTTCATTTCGTACTCGAACTCCAGTGTCGATAAATTCAAAGGCTACGGTGGTGCCAAGCGCGATCACATCGACTGGGGATGGGACTCTAAGATCTCAAGAGACACTTCTTTCACTGCCAATTTGTTGTACAACCGCGCCATCAACAACAACTTTTTGACACTGACCAAAAACGAGTTTTACAACAACCCTTCATTGGATTTCACCAATGTGATCCCACAGCACTCCACCACCACACCCATGGTGGACAGCGGCACCAGCAACTTTGGCACCAACA
>CAWUNN010000352.1:0-2667 GCA_963923185.1 uncultured Limnohabitans sp.
CCAACCGATGACGGCCACTCCTAATGCTCGGGCCCAATTGACATGTTTCATTTTTTTATCCCCCTTTGACGCCCACAGTTTCGGACAATTGCCAAATTGGGGGTTGATATAGATCAAAAGATCAACAACGAAGCGTGTAACTGTGGTGCATTGACCATGCCGATCAAAAATCTTGAATGAGGATGGTTGCTGACAGCCAGTAACTCATTGATTCAATTGTGTAAGTTTGCGATATTGAGGTGATTTGTGACGCTAAGTTTTAGATCTGCAAACCAGGTCTCGAATGGCTTGGCAGCAGGGGGGGCTCATTCAAGTCTCAATTCTCAAGAAAGGTCTGACGGACTCCGATGGATCGACCCTGGAGCTCTGGCCATTCATTTAACCCTTTGAGGCCAGGCCATTTTGGGTATCCATGCGTCGTCCGGCCCCTGAACGCTTTAAGATCGACTCTTCTGTCTAGTGGGTGTTGAATTCATGACCTGGTCCTTGCTGGCTCGAAACCCTGATGGCACCTTCGGTGTGGCCATCGCCTCCAGATTTTTTGCAGTGGGTTCGATGTGCGTGCATACGCAACGAGGGGTGGGCGCTTTGTCCACCCAAGCGTTGATGAACCCTTTAATGGGCCCCTTGGGCTTGCAAGCCCTGCAAAATGGCCAAGCCACGGACCAAGACATGCAAAAGCTGTTGGCCTCTGACAAGGGGCGCGAGCAACGGCAAATCCATTGGTTGCCAGCCCATGGGGAACCTGTGGCCCATACTGGCAAGTCTTGTATCGATTGGTGCGGCCACTTGGCTGGTCCTGATTACAGTTTGGCGGGCAATATGTTGGCTGGGCCGCAAGTGTTGCAAGAAACGGCCAATGCCTTTGTGGCTGCGCAAGGTTTGCCCTTGGCCCAACGTTTGATTTTGGCCATGAAAGCAGGTGAACGGGCGGGTGGAGACAAACGCGGCAAGCAATCGGCAGCCTTGCGCATACACGGCGATGAAGACTATCCTCAGTTGGACCTGCGTGTCGACGATCACGAAGAACCACTGGACGAGTTGCAGCGCTTGTACGATAAAAGTTTAGAGCGCTTTCAGCCCTTTGTCGCATGTCTGCCTGGCCGTCATGACCCATCAGGCATCACCGACCGAAATGTCATTGAAGCACGCATCAAGCAGTTTCATGAGGCCTTGCAACAAGCAAAGGCTGACAAGGTCCGCCAAGCTTGATGGTTTGAACACATGCCTGACATCTTGCAAGTCCATCAGTTGGTCACCAGTTTCCGAACCGGATCGGGTGAAGTCACCCCCGTCCATGGCGTGAGTTTGGCCGTGGCAGCTGGCCAAACACTGGCCATTGTGGGTGAGTCGGGGTGCGGCAAAAGCGTGACCTCATTGTCCATCATGGGCCTGTTGCCGCAACCCGCTGGTCGCATACGCAGTGGTTCCATTGTGTTTGATGGGCAAGAGTTGGTCGGTGCCCCTGACTCGAAGTGGCGAAATTTGCGTGGCAATCGCATGGCCATGATCTTTCAAGAACCCATGACCTCGCTCAATCCGGCCTTGACTGTGGGTGAACAAATCATCGAAGGGCTGATGCGCCATTTGCCATTGAACCGTTCACAGGCCAGTGATCGCGCACTGGAAATGCTTGTCAAAGTCCGCATTCCAGCCCCCGAAAAGCGCATGCATGAGTACCCACACCAATTGTCTGGTGGCATGCGTCAGAGGGTCATGATTGCGATGGCCTTGTCTTGCAACCCCCAACTTCTGATTGCTGACGAGCCCACCACCGCATTGGATGTCACCATCCAAGCGCAGATTCTCGAATTGATGCGCGAGTTGCAACACGAGAGCCAAACGGCCATCATTCTGATCACCCACGATTTGGGCGTGGTCGCTGAAATGGCCAACCATGTGGCGGTCATGTACGCGGGCCAAGTGGTCGAGCAAGCCAGCGTCCAGGCGCTGTTTCAAAGTCCACAGCACCCTTACACGGTTGGGCTGCTGGGCTCTATCCCGCAGATCGACCAAGTGCAAGATCGCCTGGCCTCCATCGAAGGGCAGGTGCCCAACCCTTTGAGCCGACCTGCTGGCTGTGCGTTTGCTGCGCGTTGCCCGTTTGCACAAGACCCGTGCCGATCGCAGACAGCGAAACTTTTAGAGGTGAGTCCAGGCCATTGGAGCGCGTGTTGGCGTGCGCCTTTGCTGGCAGAGAAACTGATGCCCCATGTCAAACACTGACACGCCATTGCTGCAATTGCGGGGCCTGGTCAAACACTTCCGGGTCAACCCGACTTGGTTGGGGCGCTCTTTCGACACCGTGCGCGCGGTCGATGGGGTCAGCCTGAGCCTGAAGGCAGGCGAAACGCTGGGCATTGTGGGTGAGTCTGGTTGTGGCAAGTCCACCCTTGGGCGTTTGGCGTTGGGTCTGATCGAACCCACACAAGGTCAAGTGCTGTTCGATGGACAAGACTTGTCGCAGCTCTCAGCCCAACAGCTGCGCTCGCAACGCAAGTCCATGCAAATCATCTTTCAAGACCCGTTTTCGTCTCTCAATCCGCGCATGACGGTCTTCCAGTGCTTGAGCGAACCCCTCAAGTTGCACCATTTGCATATCGGCCGACATCATGAGCGGGTGGCAGAGTTGCTGGAACTGGTGGGGCTGGCCCCTGAATATGCCCA
>CAWUNN010000353.1:0-2660 GCA_963923185.1 uncultured Limnohabitans sp.
TACACAGAGTAGATCGTCGGCAGCGTCAGATGTGTATAAGAGACAGAGGACATGGGCAGCAATTTGTGCATGCCCAGCAACACATGGTCGCGCACACTGCGCTCGCCAAACACTTGGACGTGCTGAAAGCTGCGACTCATGCCCAAGGCACTGATCTGGTGTGCCGCCAGACCCGACAGATCGGTCTGTTTGAACACGATGCGACCTGAAGTGGGTGGCAAAGCACCACTGATGCAATTGATCAAGGAAGTCTTGCCTGCCCCGTTGGGCCCGATCAGCCCATGGATCACATGAGGGCGAATGACCCAATTGACACCCGTCAGGGCGGAAATGCCACCAAATTGCAAACTCAGATCTTGAACTTCAAGCAGCACCGCAGAGTTCATGGTTGGCCCCTTGTTCTGAGTTGGCTCAACAAGCCTTTGACCCAACCGGCCAAACCTCTGGGCATGAACATCAAAGACCCCAACAACATCAGCGCATAGACCAAATCACTGTATTCTTTGACACCCCTGAGCAGCTCAGGCAACAGCGTCAATGAGACAGCCCCCAGCCAAGAACCCAAGATGCTGCCTGTTCCACCGACCACGATGAAGGTGATGTATTTGAGCGATGAGCCCACACCAAACTCAACCGGATCGATGAATCCAACCACCCAGGCAAACAACACGCCTGCCCAGCCAGCGCAGGTGGCTGACAAAGTAAAAGCCACCAGCTTGGTGCGGGCCACTGGCACCCCGAAGGCCATGGCAGCCTGGGGGCTGGTGCGAATGGCGTCAAATGCCCTGCCCAGCGGGAAATTCATCAAGCAATGAACCGAGTACCAGCACACAGCACAAGACATCGCCACGATGTAAAACATCAAATGGGGATCGCGTGCTGACACCCCAAACCAAGAAGCGTTTTCCAGTTTCAGACCGCGAATGCCACCGGTGAGATCGGGGAATTCTTCGATGGCAGTTTGAGTCAAGGCCAAGAAAGCAAGTGTGGCCAAAGCCAAATAGATGCCTGCCAACCGCCGGGCGGGGTAACCCACGACCCAGCCTCCCAAAGCAGCCCCCAAGATGGCGATCAAGGCACACCACCCCAAGTTCCAGTGCAGGGTGTTGCTCAAGATGGTGAACAGGTAAGCACCGATCGCCATGAAGGAAGAATGACACAGAGAAATTTGTCCTGAATTGCCAGTCAGCACGTTCAAGCCCAAGGCCATGATGACGTTGATCATCACCAAACAAGCCAAGTATTGGTAATAGCTGGGCAAGACCACGGGGGCCAGGGCCACAGCCCCCACTGCCAAAACCAGCCCTGCCCATCGCCAAACGGTGTGATTCATCAGACCCTCACCAAGGGGGCTTTGCCGAACAAACCATAGGGCTTGATCAGCAAAAAAGCCACCAGCAACATGAATGGCAAGATGTTTTTCAAGGTGCTGCCAAAAAATGCGCCCGAGTAAGTCTCAACCAGGCCCAGCAGCAAACCACCCACGCAAGCCCCAGGCAAAGAGGTGAAACCACCGATCACCGCGGCCACCAGGGCCTTCAAAATCAGATGTCCAATGCCCGGGTTGATGCCGATGATGGGGGCCAACAAAATGCCACTCATGGCACCGATGGCCCCAGCCATGCCCCAAGACAACATCAACACTCGCTCGACATGGATGCCCATCAATCGAGCGGCCGAATGGTGCATAGAGACCGCCCGCATGGCCTTGCCCATGCGATTGAATTTAAAAAACCAAGCCAAGACCGCTATCAACACCGTGGTGCAAAAAATGATCCACAGGTACTGCACATTCAAGACCAAGCCCAAAGTCTTGATCGAATTGACGGGCATGGGGTTGTCAATGGTGAATAAGTTGTCTTGCCAATACAAGCGAATGGCGCTTTGAATGATCAGGCCCACCGCAAAGGTGGCAATCACCAAGGTGAATTCAGCAGCGGCCATGATGCGCCGAATGATCAGCCGCTCGATCGCCAAACCAAATACCAGACCCATGCACATAGAGCCGAGAAAGACCATCCAATAGGGCATGCCAGACTGAGTCAACACCAAGCCGGCATAGGCCCCAACCGCGACGATTTCACCCTGAGCAAAGTTCAAAATGCTGGAGGCCTTGAACGGAATCACCAATGCAACTGCCACCAATGCGTAGATGCTGCCAACCGACAGGCCAGAGATCAACAGTTGAAAAAAAATCTGAGAGGTCATGCGCGGCAGATGCGGGGGCCTCAGTAGCGCTTCAAGATTTCGCTGGGACGGGTGGGTTTCCAGCCCACGGGTGTCCATTCGCCAGATTTGACCTCCATGACCGTCAACAACAAATTACCAATGTGGTGCTTGTTGGTGAAGGTGATGGGTGAGGCCAAGGGCGATGGCGAAAAATCCTTGATCTGCTCCAAGCCAGCGATCAGGGTTTTGGTGTTGAGGTCGTTGCCCGCTTTTTTGATGGCCTCGGCCAACACGTACATGTCGGTGTACGCCATGATGTCAAATACATTGGGACGGCCCACGGGCAAGTTGGGGTACTCTTTTTTCCACTTGGCTTCCCATGCTTGAAGTTTTTCGTTTTTGGTGCCAGGCAGCAAAGGAACCAAAGAAAAACCCGTGACCCCTTCGGCATTTTCTTTGGCAGCGGCCACAAAGCCTTTGTCGACCATGGT
>CAWUNN010000354.1:0-2619 GCA_963923185.1 uncultured Limnohabitans sp.
TTGAACTCGCCAAACATCAAACGGTCTCTGATGTCGCTGACATCTCGGCCTTCACGGATCAGCTTGAAATACCAGCTGCCGTCGACCGTGTCGCCATACAGGCAAGCGCCGACCAAACGACCGTTTTGCAAGACCAGTTTTTTGTACACCCCAGCGGTCACATCGCTCATCACGATCTCGTCGCTCTCAGGGCCCCCCATGAATTCGCCTGCACTGAATAAGTCAATGCCCGTGACCTTGAGCTTGGTCGAAGTTTGTGAGCCCGTGTAGCGTGCGATGCCAAATTCGGCCAGGTGGTTGGCCAGTACCTTGGCTTGCTCAAACAAAGGGGCCACCAGGCCATAGGCCACCCCACGGTGTGCCACACACTCGCCCAAAGCCCAGATGCGTGGGTCGGTCACGGTTTGCAAGGTGTCGCTGACCACAATGCCACGGTTGACCAGCAAGCCCATGTCTTGGGCCAATTGGGTGTTGGGTCTGATGCCGACGGCCATCACCACCAATTGGGCAGGCAGTTCAGAGCCGTCTTTGAACTGCACCGATTGAACCCGACCGTCTGGGCCAGGACGCAGTGCTTGGGTGAGGGCGTTCATTTTGAAGTCCATGCCACGGGACTGCAACGAGGCTTGCAACATCTGACCGGCTTGTCGATCGAGTTGACGCTCCATCAACCAGTCGGTGGCGTGCACCACGGTGACCTTCATGCCGCGTTTCATCAAGCCATTGGCCGCCTCCAGGCCCAACAGACCGCCACCAATCACCACCGCTTCGCGGTATTGGGCTGCGGCATCGATCATGGCTTGGGTGTCAGCGATGTCGCGATAGGCCAGCACACCGGGCAAGTCTTTGCCCTCGATGGGCAACATGAAGGGGTCAGAACCGGTGGCCAACACCAACCGATCGTATTCACTGATGCGTGTCTCACCCTGGGCATTGACCGCTGTGATTCGACGCTTGATCCGATCGATTTGGGTCACTTTGAAGCCAGCATTCAAGGTGATTTGGTGTTGGCGGTACCAGTCCCAGTCGTTGAGGATGATTTCCTCCAGCTTTTGCTCGCCCGCCAACACGGGGGACAACAAGATTCGGTTGTAGTTGGGGTGGGGCTCTGCACCATACACCTCGATCTGGTACAGATCGGGCGCCAAGGCCAACAGTTCTTCAATGGCCCGGATGCCAGCCATGCCATTGCCGACCATGACCAGGCGCATTTTTTGTGAGGGGTTGACTCGCATGTCCATGGGATTCCTTAAGCGGCTTTTTCAACGTGCCCTTGGCGTGTGTACAGAAAATCGATGACTTGTTTGCGGTGCCATTGGTATTGAGGGTGATCCGCCAAGGCCAGCCTGGACCTGGGTCGATCCAGTTCGACTTGAACCACTTCGCCAATCGTGGCTGCAGGGCCATTGGTCATCATCACGATGCGATCTGACAACAAGACCGCTTCGTCGACGTCGTGGGTCACCATCACCACCGTGGCTTGGGTGCGCTGAACGATCTCGAGCAACTCATCTTGCAACTTGGCCCGGGTCAAGGCGTCCAGTGCCCCAAAGGGTTCATCCATCAGCAACACCTTGGGTTGCATGGCCAATGCCCTGGCGATGCCCACCCGTTGTTTCATGCCGCCCGAGATCTCGTGGGGTCTTTTCTCGGCCGCGTGACCCAAGCCCACCATCTCCAAGGCTTGTTGGGTGCGTTGGCGCAGCTCGGCTTTTTTCTCGTGGCCACCAAACACCCGCTCAACCCCCAAATGGATGTTGTCAAAGCAGGTCAACCAAGGCAGCAACGAATGGTTTTGAAACACCACAGCGCGGTCAGGACCAGGGCCATCGATGGGCTTTTGATCGCACAGCAACACGCCCTGTGTGGGCAGGGTCAGGCCTGCGATCAAATTCAACAAGGTCGATTTGCCGCAACCCGAGTGACCGATCAAGGCGATGAATTCACCTTTGGCGATGTTCAGATTAATGTGGCGCAGTGCTGGAAACAGCCCTTTTTGGGTCTGAAAGGTTTGCTCCACCCCTTGGATCTGGATGTATTTGTCGTGTGATGTCATGACTTGACCTCTTCAAAGGTGAACGAGGTGGCCAGCTTGATCAGCAGGTACTCCAACAACAGGCCCACGCCACCGATCACAAAGATGGCGATGATGATGTTTTTGACATTCAGGTTGTTCCATTCGTCCCAGACCCAAAACCCGATGCCGACGCCACCGGTCAGCATTTCGGCGGCGACGATCACCAGCCAAGCGGTGCCGACAGCCAGGCGAACCCCAGTCAACATGTAGGGCAAGACGGATGGAAACAAAATGGTGGTGGTGATCTTCCACTCGGACAAATTCAACACCCGCGCCACATTCAAATAATCTTGCGGGATGCGTTGCACGCCCACCGAGGTGTTGATGATCATGGGCCAAATCGAGCAAATGAAGATGGTCCAAATGGCCGCTGGATTGGCGCCTTTGAACATCAACAAACCGATGGGCAACCAAGCCAGCGGTGAGACTGGCCGCAGCAAGCTGATGATGGGATTGAACATGCGGGTGAAAAACTCGTAACGGCCAATCACAAAACCCGCTGGAATGCCCACCGCCGCCGCCAAACCAAAACCCCTGTCTCT
>CAWUNN010000355.1:0-2618 GCA_963923185.1 uncultured Limnohabitans sp.
GAGTTGCCTGGTGGTGAGAGCACGCAACGCTTTCATGCGCGTGTCATGGCTCATTTGACCGATTTGGCGCAACGCAACCAGGGGCAACGGCTTTTGATCGTGACCCATGGCGGTGTGTTGGACATGCTGTGGCGCACGGTGCATGGACTCGATCTCAGTGGTTACCGCCAATGCCAGATCCCCAACACTGGCATCAACCATGTGGTGTACCAACAAGGCGCATGGCGCATTCTCGATTGGGCGAGGGTGGACCACTTGCAGGGCTTGCCCCCACAACCCATCTACCAGACCACTTCGGCTTGATGCCCTGGGCTGGCACAGGGCAAGCGCTGGCACTATGATTGCACCATGGCACTCATGATCACTGAGCAGTGCATCAATTGCGATGTCTGCGAGCCCGAATGTCCCAACCAGGCCATTTACCTGGGTGAGGCCATTTACGAAATCGATCCCGATCGCTGCACCGAATGCGTGGGCCATTTTGAAGAGCCCCAGTGCGTGCAGGTCTGCCCTGTGGCGTGCATCCCCATCAACCCGCAGCGGGTCGAAAGCCCACAGGCCTTGTGGGCCAAATACCACCAACTGATGTCATCGACCTTGGACCCGTCAAGCCCACCTGAATCGCCCTGAGCGTGAGTGCCCAGCCCGGGTCAATCGGCCATGGGCCAGGCTTTGGCCAAGGCCTCGCCGACTTTGATGCCATCGACTGCAGCCGACAAAATGCCGCCGGCATAACCCGCACCTTCACCGGCAGGGTACAAGCCAGGGCAATTGGGACTTTGCAAATCACCATCGTTGCGATCGATGCGCAAAGGTGAAGACGTGCGGGTCTCGACCCCCGTCATGACCGCGTCAGGCAGGTCATAACCTTTGATCTTTCGGCCAAATACCGGCAAAGCTTCGCGCATGGCTTGGGTGGCGTACTGGGGCAATACCTTGGACAAGTCGGTGGGTGTGACACCCGGACGGTAAGAGGGCTGTACCTCGCCCAGTTGGGTCGAAGCTTGCTGCGCCAAAAAATCACCCACCCGTTGCGCTGGGGCCAAATACCCACCACCTCCGACCTCAAAGGCCAATGACTCCAGTTGGCGTTGCAAGACGATGCCCGATAAGGGGTGTTTGCCATCAGGGGTGTCGCTGACATCCAGTCGTACCGTTTGCAAACCTTCGCCCACCACTTGCTCGATCAAGGCCGGGTCTTGGGGGTAGTCGTTGGGATCAATGCCCACCACCAGCCCGGCGTTGGCATTGCGCTCGGCCCTTGAGTATTGGCTCATCCCATTGGTCACCACCCGAGCGACCTCAGAGGTGGCGGCCACCACGGTGCCTCCCGGGCACATGCAAAAACTGTAGGCCGAGCGGCCATTGGCCGCATGGTGCACCAACTTGTAGTCGGCCGCTCCCAACAACGGGTGCCCTGCGTGCTGGCCCCAGCGTGCACGATCGATCAGGCTTTGCGGATGTTCGATGCGCACACCGATTGAAAATGGTTTGGCCTGCATGGCCACGCCATGGCGATGCAGCATGGTGAAGGTGTCACGCGAACTGTGGCCCAAGGCCAAAATGGCTTGTCGGGTCGGCACCTCCAAGTCTTGGCCTGTGGCCAGGTTCAGAACTCGCAGCGACCTGAGCTGACGCCGTTCATCCAGCACCACGTCGGTGACGCGGTGCTCGAACCAGACCTCACCGCCCAAGCGAATGATTTCTTCGCGCAACCCCTCGACCACCTTGACCAGTTTGAAAGTCCCCACGTGCGGGTGAGCCGCAAACAAAATGTCTTCAGGCGCGCCAAAGCGCACCAACTCTTGCATCACCTTGCGTCCCAAGTGGCGTGGGTCTTTGATTTGACTGTACAGCTTGCCATCTGAAAACGTGCCCGCACCACCTTCGCCAAATTGCACATTGCTTTCAGCATGAAGCTGCTGTTTGCGCCACAGCCCCCAGGTGTCTTGGGTGCGTTCGCGTACCCTTCGGCCCCTTTCGATCACCAAGGGCTTGAAACCCATTTGGGCCAACACCAGGGCTGCAAACATGCCGCAGGGGCCAAAGCCCACCACCACCGGCCGATTCGATGGGCTCAGGCGATCTGCAGGGGCTTGAATGGGCCCCTGCCAGTCCATGGGGGGGCTGGCCGAAATGTGGGGGTGACCACTGAAGCGCTGCAACACGGCGGCCTCAGACAGGTCGCCCACCAGGCTCACATCGACGATGTAGACCACTTGCAATTGGCTTTTGCGCGCATCAAAACTGCGCTTGAACACCTGCACCTGGGCCACTTGCGCCGCACTCAGACCCAGGGCCTGGGCCGACAAACTGCGCAAGGCCTGTATGGGGTGAGGGGGCAGTTGCCGGTCGGCCTCGGTCTCTGGGGGGGCGTTGGCGTCGCGCCTTTGCTCAAAAGGCACTTGAGCCAAAGGCAGCTTCAATTCGGTGATGCGGATCATGCGGCTCCAGTGGGGGATGTTTATTCCCCATGGCGGTATTTTAATGAGTGATGCACAAAAGCCCGATAATCAACCGGTGAAGTTCGCCAGGCCGTCGCTGGTGCAAGCGCCGAAAGGCCGCACTGGAGGAACGTCCGGACTGCGCAGGGCGGCGTAAGAGGTAACACCTCTCCA
>CAWUNN010000356.1:0-2606 GCA_963923185.1 uncultured Limnohabitans sp.
GGCCTGTGGTGCGGCAACTGGGTTTGCAAGCGTTGAGTCAACGTGTCCAATAAGGTCGGACCGATGTTGCCCGCGACAGCCACATCACAACCGCTGCGCTCAAGCAGGTGTGCGGTCAATGCCGTGACTGTGGTTTTGCCATTGGTGCCGGTGACGGCCAACACCCAGGGTTGGTGGTTGCGCTCAATGGCCAACTCTCTCAGGGCTTGGTCAAACAAAGTCAGTTCAGTGCCGCACCACAGGCCACGGCGCTGCGCCTCTTGCCAAATCGGCCCCACCTGTGCGGGCGACAAGCCCGGGCTTTTGAACAACGCCTGGGCTGGCACATCATCGAGCCACTGAGCGGCAAACTCACCACAGACAAATTGGACAGCAGGCCAATCTGACTGCAGTTGCGCCAAGCGCGGGGGGGCAGCTCGGTTGTCCAGCACCGTGACTCCCCAGCCCTTGGCAGCACACCATCTCGCCATGGACAAGCCCGAGTCACCCAGACCCAGGATCATGACGTGTTGGATATGGCCTTGAGCTTGCATGGTGATCAACGCAACTTCAGGGTGGACAAACCCACCAAACACAACAACATGGTGATGATCCAAAAACGAACCACCACTTGGGTTTCACGCCAACCGCTTTTTTCAAAATGGTGATGCAAAGGGGCCATCTTGAGCACTCGCCTGCCCTCGCCATATTTGCGTTTGGAGTATTTGAAATAGCTGACCTGCACCATCACCGACAAGGCTTCGGCCACAAACACCCCACCCATGATGGCCAGCACAATTTCTTGGCGCACGATGACTGCAATGGTGCCCAGTGCGCCGCCCAAAGCCAACGCCCCCACATCGCCCATGAACACCTGAGCCGGGTGGGTGTTGAACCACAAAAAAGCCAGCCCTGCACCGGCCATGGCCGAGCAAAAGATCAGCAATTCGCCCGAACCTGGGATGTGCGGAAAAAACAAATACTTGGAATAAATGGCGCTGCCCGTGACGTAGGCAAATACACCCAAGGCCGAGCCCACCATCACCACCGGCATGATGGCCAAACCATCCAGTCCATCGGTCAAGTTGACTGCATTGCTGGAACCCACGATCACCAAGTAGGTGAGGATCACAAATCCAAACACACCCAGTGGATAACTGATCTCTTTGAGAAAGGGCAACAACAGACCCGCCTTGGGGGGCAAGTTGATATCAAAACCAGACCTGACCCAACTCATGAACAACTGAAGCACTTTGGCATTGCTGCTCTCTGAAATGCTGAACACCAGGTACAGGGCTGCAGTCAAACCGATCAGCGATTGCCAGAAGTATTTTTCGCGTGAGCGCATGCCTTCAGGGTCTTTGCGCACCACTTTGCGCCAGTCATCCACCCAACCAATCGCACCAAAACCCAGTGTGACGATCAACACGATCCAGACAAATCGATTGGACCAATCGAACCACAACAAGGTCGAGAAGGCGATGGACAGCAAGATCAACACACCACCCATGGTGGGCGTGCCGCTTTTGCTCAAGTGGGTCTCCATGCCGTAGCCGCGTATGGGCTGTCCGATTTTGAGCTGAGTCAGACGGCCAATCACCCAAGGACCCGCTGCCAAGCCAATCGCCAGCGCGGTCAAAGCTGCCATCACCGCCCTGAAGGTCTGGTACTGAAAAACCCTGAAAAAGCCCCATTCGGGTGAGATCGATTGCAGCCAAGCGGCCAGGCTCATCAACATGGGGTGTTCTCCTGCGTTTGCTTCAAGTGCTGGACCACACGTTCCATCTTCATGAATCTGGACCCTTTGACCAAGATGCTCGAAACCTGTTGACACAAAAGATCCGCTTCGCGGCACAAATCATCCAGGTCATCATGGTGGTGGGCGCCGCCATGGGCTTGCGCAGCCAGCGCAGCCATGCCCCCATGTGTGAGGACATGTTCAATCCCTTGTTGTTGGGCGTAGCTGCCGACTTCGGCATGAAATTGGGGCCCTTGATCACCCACCTCACCCATGTCACCCAATATCAATAATTGGGGGGCAGGCAATTGGGCCAGCACATCGATGGCGGCACGCACCGAATCGGGGTTGGCGTTGTAGGTGTCATCGACCAGGGTCAAAGATTTGTGCTGAAGCTGCAGCCTGAGCGCTTGGCTGCGACCCGAGACCGGCTCAAACGCTCTGAGACCTTGTGCAATGGCCGCGCCAGAGATGCCAGCGGCCAAAGCGCAGGTGGCTGCAGCCATGGCGTTGTGCAAGTTGTGGCGGCCAGGCATGGCCAGCTCAAAGGCCAGCTCACCTTCGATCATCGAACCATGCAACGCCGCTTGCCAACCCGAGATCTGACTTTTCGCATGAGCCAATCGAACATCGCCGCGCTCACCAAATGTCATGCAACGTCGGCCTTTGGCGAGCGCACGCCACAGTGCCGTGTGCTCATCGTCTGCGGGAAACACCGCCACCCCATGGCTTGGCAAAGCGCTCAGCACGGCACCGTTTTCTTGGGCCACCGCTTGGACGGTGTGCATGAATTCTTGGTGCTCGCGCTGCGCATTGTTGACCAAAGCCACGGTGGGCTGGGCCCATTGGGCCAATTGCTCAATTTCACCCGGATGGTTCATGCCCAACT
>CAWUNN010000357.1:0-2603 GCA_963923185.1 uncultured Limnohabitans sp.
GGGCAAGCGTTGCGCCAAGTCTGGAGCAAATCCACGCACTTGAGGCGGAAACATCTGGGCCACCGGCGTGGCCGCTCCGCGCATGACGCGCGATTTGATCGTCTCGATGTCAATGGCCTGGTAAAAGGCTTTGCGAACCCTCACATCTTTGAAAGGGTTTTTGCCTTTGACATTGGAGAACAGCAATTCATCGCGTTTTTGATCCATGCCCAAAAACACCACGCGCAGTTCAGGCCCTTGCAAGACCTTGAGTTGAGGGTTGTTCTTGACGCGCTCAACGTCTTGCACCGGAATGGGATCCATGATGTCGATCTCGCCAGACAGCAGTGCGGCGACGCGAGTGCTGTCGTTGCCGATGGGGGTGTAGATGACCTCATCGACGTTGCCCTCAATCTTGCCCCAATAATTGCCGTTGCGCACGAATGTGGTGCGCACCCCCGGTTGGCGTTCGCGAACTCGGTAGGGTCCGGTGCCATTGGCTCTGAAAGAGGCCGCATTTTCAATCCCCTTGCGGCGATCGACGGGCTTGGTGGCTTGGTTGGTTTCGCACCATTTTTTGCTCATCATCAGCCAATTGGTGAACAAATCAGGCAGGATGGGGAAGGGGGTCTTGGTGACAAAGTCCAAGGTGTACTCGCCTACCTTTTTGATCTCTTTGATTGGACCCACGTAGCTGTTCATGTCCGAGCCTTCGCCACCGGCGCGTTGAAAGCTGAAGATCACATCTTCGGCAGTGAAGGGCGTGCCATCGTGAAAGGTGACACCCTTGCGCAGCTCAAATTGCCAGACGTTGGGCGCGGTTTGTTTCCAAGAGGTGGCCAAACCCGGCGCCAACTTGTAATCACGCCCTCTGACCACCAGCGATTCGTAGACGTTGCTCAAGATCGAAATTTGCAATGTTTCATTGAGTGAGTGCGGGTCCATGGACAACGCATCACCTTGATTGGCGATCTTGAGGCTGGCGGCCTGAGCCGTCAGGCCGAGACTGAGCAAAACGGCCATCCATAGAGGACGAGGGCATGACTTGTTCATGAGAGGGCTCCGTGGTTGAGGTGGTATTCAGTGGGCTCGTTGGACGCGCAATCTGGGATCGACCCAAAAGTACAGCAAGTCGACCACCAGGTTGATCAGCACAAAAATCAAAGCGATCAAGCACAAGTAGGCCGCCATCACCGGGATGTCGGCAAACGTCACCGATTGGATGAACAACAAGCCCATGCCCGGCCATTGAAAGACGGTTTCGGTGATGATGGCAAAAGCGATCAGTCCGCCCAGTTGCAGGCCGGTGATGGTCAGCACCGGCACCAGCGTGTTTTTAAGGGCATGGCCAAAATGAATAGAGCGGTTGCTCAAGCCTCGAGCGCGGGCAAATTTGATGTAGTCGGTGCGCAAGACTTCCAGCATTTCAGAGCGCACCAAACGCATGATCAGGGTCAATTGAAAAATGGCCAACGTCAACGCAGGCAAAGCCATGTGGTGCCACCCTTTTGCGCTGAGCAAACTGCTGCTCCACCATCCCAGCTCGACCATGCCGCCGCGTCCAAAGCTGGGAAACCATCCCAAATGCACCGAAAAAACCATGATCAGCAAGATGCCGATCAAAAATGTCGGCAAAGAGACCCCCAGCAAAGAGATCGTCATCAAGACCTGGCTGAAGAAAGTGCCTTGGCGCAAGGCCGCATACACCCCCATCGGGATGCCCAGCAACAACGCCAGGCCTGCGGCCACCAAGGCCAATTCGAAAGTGGCTGGAAACCGTTCAGCGATCAAGCGCGAGACTTTGGCGCCTTGGCGCAAACTCAAGCCGAACTCACCTTGCATGGCGTTGATGAGAAAGTGCCAGAACTGGACAAAAAAGGGCTGATCCAGGCCGAGATCGGTTCGCAACGACTGGATTTGCTCAGGGGTGGCGTCTTGTCCAAGTAAAAACACCACCGGATCGCCCACATACTGAAACAGCAAAAACGAGACAAACGCCACCACGACCATAACGACGCTGGCCTGAAGCAGACGCTGCAAAACAAAACCCAGCACATTGCTCATCGTGACAATTATGACTGATCGGGGCTGGATTTGGGGCAGTTGGGGGCTTCAGCGGTTGCTTTGCAACTCACCTCCGCCCAAGGCTTTGTAGAGTTGGGCGGTGGTGCCCAGCAACTGGCGCCGAACCTGGTCCAAAGCCTGTTCGGCTTGCCAGGTGTCACGCTGGGCATCGAGCCATTCAAGTTGGTTGGCCGAACCCTGTTCCAGCCTGCTTTGGGTCAGTCGCTGCCGTTCTAGTTGGGCATTCAAGATGTCTTGCAGTGATGCCAATTGCTGTTTCAAGGTGTCGCGAGCCACCAACAAATCGCTGACCTCTCGAAATGCTTTTTGCAGTGTTTTTTCATATGCCACCACCGCTTGGTTTTGGCGTGCTTGCGCCAAGTCCACCCCAGCGGCCGTGCGACCGGCGTCGAAGATCGGCATTTGCACCGTGGGCACAAAATTCCATTCTTTGGCTGGAGAATTGAACAGACTGCCCAAGGCTGGACTGGAGGTGCCGATGAAACTGGTCAGTTGCAAGCGTGGCAAAAAAGCCACCCTTGCAGCATGGATGTTGGCAT
>CAWUNN010000358.1:0-2566 GCA_963923185.1 uncultured Limnohabitans sp.
AGGTAACACCTCTCCACCGTGAGGTGAGGATCAGAGCAACAGAGACGAGCCGATTCAGTTCGGGTGAAACGGGCAATCTCTACGCGCAGCAATACCAAGTAGGCCAGCGTTGATGTGGCTCCGCAGAGCTGGCGGGTAGGTAGCACCGAGCCGGGTGGGTGACCCCCGGCCCAGATGAATGACGGTCACGCCCAGGGCAACCTGGGCGCACAGAATCCGGCGTATCGGCGGACTTCACATTTTTTCAATTTCTCTGATGCGCTCAACATGCGCGGTCAGAGAGCGCATGGCCACGGGCCACAGCTGGGGAGAGACATCGTCATAGGCGCGCTCGACCCAGTCTTGCATGCTGCCTTGGGGCCACTCGCGCATCACCCGCAGAATTTTGGCTTCGCGCTGAAGACGGTGCCGCTTCAAGCGTGTGATCACGTCAGCGGCATCGTGCGAGGCACCCCAAGCGTTGCCCAACACGTGGCCATGGGCCGGCAAAATGAACTGAATTCGATCACTGGCACAGGCTTGTAGCAAGACATCCAAAGATCGGATGTAGTCACTCATGTGGCCATCGGGTGGATCCACCACCGTGGTGCTGCCATTGAGCACATGGTCCCCACTGAACAATAAGCCGTCTTCTTCCAATACCAAACACAAGTGATTGGCCGCATGGCCTGGCGTGTGAATCACCCGCAAGGTGTGGCGTACATCGCCTGCCGACAACACCAAGCGTTCGCCGTCTTGCAATTCGCGATCGGGCTTGAACTGGCTGTTGGCGCGTGCCGTGGGGTGCGAGCTCAAACCCAAAATCGGCACTTGCAGGCCCTGTGCTTGGCACAGAGCCTGCAACGGTTGGGCACCAGGCGAGTGATCGGGGTGCGAGTGGGTGCACACGATCATGCGGATGTTCCCATCGCATGCTTGGTGAAGTCGCTTGCAGTGCGAGGCATCTTGGGGTCCCGGGTCGATCACCACATGACCGGTGGCCGCATCGCCCACGATGTAGCTGTTGGTGCCCGGGCCCGTCATCACGCTGGGGTTTGCGCAGGTCAGGCGTTGCACGTGTTCTAGCAAAGCCACGGGCTGTTCACTTTGCCAATCCAGTGTCGGGGCCAGCTGGCCATCGGGCGAGATGAGGGCGCACTCACCAAAAGGCGAGTCTTTGGAGGTGAAGGTCAGGGTTTGTCCGCCACGCACACCGGTGCGCTGGTCCAACGCCTGCAAAGGGGCAGGGTGCCGTGGTTTTGAAGTTTGGGTCATGTGGTCCTCGGTCCATCTTCGGGTGTCACGCCAGTGGTCAGCAAAATGCGAGCCACCATGTTGTAGCTGGCGATGGTGGTGGTGATCTCAACGATCTCGGTGGTGTCAAAGTGTTGCTTGAGTTGCTCCATCAATGCATCGGTGACTTTGACTTGGTGGGTCATTTGGGCCGACCATTGCACCACCAGCCTCTCGCGCAGACCCAAACCACTGACCGATACGTCTTGTTCAGGGTGCTGATGCAAGGCCTGATGCAAGGCATCCAATTCGGCCTGAGTGCCCCCTGCTTTTAAAAATTCGGGTGCGTGGTGGTGGTACTCGTAGCTGGCACCGGTCAATACGGCCACGGCGCAAATGGCCAATTCGCGCAGTTTGGGCGAGGTGGATAAATCTTGCCGCACGTTTTTCATGAACACGTTCCAGCCCCTCGCGATGGGCTCGCTCCAAAGCAACACCCGATCCAGGTTGAGCAAGCTGCCGCCGCGACGTTGGGTGATGGCTTGCACCAGGTCTTGGGGTTGTGGTTTGGCTTGGGGGGTCCAGGCAGGAATTTTCATGAAGGATCCAACAAAAGGCTTGGGCTGTGGTGGCAATTATTCAATAATGTGGCCCATGAAAGTGCCATTCACCAAAATGCAAGGCGCAGGCAATGATTTTGTTGTCCTTGATGAGACACAACAGCGCCTGAACTTGACCGAGCAGCAGTATCGCTTTTTGGCCGACCGGCACTTTGGCGTGGGGGCCGATCAAATCCTGAGTGTGCGGCCCAGTCCCACGCCCGAGGCCGATTTTGAATACGTGATCCACAATGCCGACGGTGGCGAGGTCGAACAATGCGGCAACGGTGCCCGATGTTTTGTGCGCTATGTGCGCGAGCACGGCTTGACCCAAAAGACCCAGATCAAGGTCAAGGTGCAAGGTGGCATCATCAGCTTACAAGAGCAAGCCGATGGGCGTGTCTCGGTCGACATGGGACCCCCGGTCTTCGATCTGACCCGTGTGCCGTTTGATTCACAGCATGCGCAAGCCATCACCAGCGACATGTCGAAATTTGGCCTGTGGCGTTTGGATCTTTCCGAAGATCAAAGGGCTGAAGTGGCTGTGTTGTCCATGGGCAACCCGCATGCGGTGCTGCGGGTCACCGATGTCGATCAAGCCCCTGTGGCCAGTTTGGGGCCACAGATCGAACGCCACCCTGCTTTTGCGCGCCGAGTCAATGTCGGCTTCATGCAAATCGTCTCCCGCAGCCGCATCCGTTTGCGTGTGTTTGAGCGCGGAGCAGGCGAGACCCTGGCCTGTGGCACGGGCGCCT
>CAWUNN010000359.1:0-2566 GCA_963923185.1 uncultured Limnohabitans sp.
CAATGGGATCGCAACCCAAAATCAAATCGGCAGCGGCCATGCCCACCCGAGTGGTGCAAATGTCCTCTTGTTGTTCAGCCAAATGCACATGGGCCCAAGTCGCGCCACCCTTTTGGGCCAAGCCAGCAGAGTCTTGAGTGACCACGCCTTTGCCCTCGATGTGGGCGGCCATGCCCAACAGTTGGCCGATGGTGATCACGCCTGTGCCGCCGACGCCGGCCACCACGATGCCCCAGGGCTGAGTCAGCGTTTGGATGGCGGGTTCGGGCAAGGCACCCTCGGGCAGGGTGATGGCGCGAGACGCGGCTTTTTTAAGGCTGCCCCCTGTCACGCTGACAAAGCTGGGGCAAAAGCCTTTGAGGCAGCTGGTGTCTTTGTGGCAAGTTCTTTGGTTGATGGTGCGTTTGCGGCCGAGCTCGGTCTCGAGGGGCTCGACGCTGATGCAGTTGCTTTGCACCGAGCAGTCGCCACAGCCTTCGCACACCGCTGGGTTGATCAGCACTCGCAGCGCTGGGTCAACCAGGGTGCCGCGTTTGCGGCGGCGGCGTTTTTCGGTGGCGCAAGTTTGGTCATAAATGATCACGGTGCAGCCGCGCACCTCGCGCATGGTGCGCTGAATGGCATCGAGTTGGTCTCGGTGCTCAATGGCCACGCCCGCCGGCAGGCCCGTGACGCCACGGTATTTTTCAGGTTCATCGGTGACGATGGTGACCCGTTGGGCGCCTTCGGCAATCATGCTTTGCGCGATTTGTACGGGGGTGTGACCTTCGGGGCGTTCGCCCACGGGCTGTCCGCCGGTCATGGCCACCGCATCGTTGTACAAAATTTTGTAAGTGATGTTCACGCCAGCAGCCACGCTTTGGCGAACGGCCAGCAAACCGCTGTGGAAATACGTGCCATCGCCAATGTTGGCAAAGATGTGCTGGTCGTTGCTGAAGGGTTGTTGGCCGACCCAAGGCACGCCTTCACCTCCCATTTGGGTGAAGCCTGCTGTGCTGCGATCCATCCAAAGGCTCATGAAGTGGCATCCAATGCCTGCCATGGCACGCGAACCTTCAGGGACTTTGGTGCTGGTGTTGTGCGGGCATCCTGAGCAAAACCAGGGTGTGCGATCGGCTTGCACATGTTGGGTTTGCAGGCTGCGTTCTTTGGCATCCAGCAGTGCCAATCGGGCATCGATTCGGGCTAGGGTGTCGGCGTCCACGCCCAAGTTGCGCAAGCGACGCGCGATGGCGCGGGCAATCAGACCCGGATTCAATTCATATTGGGGCCGCAGCAAGAACTCGCCGCTGCCCTCGGGGTTGTCAAACTTGCCGTGGACCTGCGGACGCTGGTCATCGGGCCAGTGGTACAGCTGCTCTTTGAGCTGTGGCTCGATGATGCCGCGCTTTTCTTCAATGACCAACACTTCGCGCAAGCCGCGCGCAAACTCACGCACGCCCTCGGTCTCCAGCGGCCAAACCACGCCCACTTTGTGCAAGCGAATGCCCAATTGGTTGCAACGGGTTTCATCCAACCCTAAATCCATCAGGGCCTGGCGAGTGTCGTTGTAGGCTTTGCCGCTGGCCATCAGACCCAGTCGATCCTGGGGGCCACGAATGACATCGTGGTTCAGGCGATTGGCGCGCAAATAAGCCATCACGGCCGGCCACTTGTACTGGAACAGTCGAGCCTCTTGCCCCAAAGGTTCGTCGGGCCAGCGAATGTACAGTCCCGCTGGCGGCAGTTCGACCTGAGGCCACACCACTTGCACCCTTGAAGGGTCAATCATGGCGGTGGCACTGGACTCGACAATTTCTTGGATGGTTTTCATGCCCGACCAGACGCCGGCAAATCGACTCAGGGCGAAAGCGTGCAAGCCATGATCCAAAATGTCTTGCACACTCGAGGGGAAAAACACCGGTGTATTGCAAGCCATGAAGACTTGATCGCTTTGGTGTGCGGCGGTCGAGCTTTTGGCCACATGGTCGTCGCCCGCCACGGCCAAAACACCGCCCCAAGCCGTGGTGCCAGCCATGTTGGCATGTTTAAAGACGTCCGAGCAGCGGTCTACACCTGGGCCTTTGCCATACCAGATGCCAAACACGCCATCAAATCGGTTGTTGCCTGGTGGGGCAAAACCCAACTGTTGCGTCCCCCACAGGGCTGTGGCGGCCAACTCTTCATTGACACCCGGTTGAAACACAATGTTTTGGGCTTGCAAAAACTTTTTGGCCTTCCACAAGGCCTGGTCATAACCGCCCAACGGAGAGCCGCGATAGCCGCTGATGAAACCGGCGGTGTTTTTGCCTGCCAGGGCATCGCGCTGGCGCTGCAACATGGGCAGTTTGACCAGCGCTTGCACACCGCTCATGAAGGCGCGACCATGGTCCAGCGCGTATTTGTCGTCCAGTGTGACCGTTTCTAGGGCCCGACGAATGTGATCGGGCAAAGGGGCGTTCATGGGCAACTCCAAAGAAGTTTGAGCAAAAAACCAGCAATGATCTTAAGACCAATTGGCAATTCTTGCCTGTCTCATTTGGGCCAAAGGACCCACAGTCGCAAGTTCTGACGCAAACGACCCGCC
>CAWUNN010000360.1:0-2552 GCA_963923185.1 uncultured Limnohabitans sp.
CCGCAGAACCGCCGCTGCCGACGGCATGGCCTGAGCCGATTGCGCCTGGTCCAGCCATGCCCAGGGCAGCGCACAAGAGCGGCAAACCTGGCTCGGCCTCACCGGCGGCACTCACACCCTCTGCCCCAGCGCCTGCCACGTCCAATGCTGGCCCCGCAACGGATGGCGCACGTCCCCCCTGGATGGACCGTCTGCCCCCCGAGTTGGCCGCCAAAGTACAGGCCATGAGCCCTGAGGAGCGCAAAGCTTTTTTCCAGCGCATGCGCGAACGCCGTGGCGGCGGCGCGCCATGAATGGATTCCAGATGGAAAACTGAGGCATGAACCTCTCACGCCTGTTCATCGTTCGCCCGATCGCCACCAGCTTGTTCATGTTGGCCATCGTGCTGGCGGGTTGCTTGGCTTATCGTCTGCTGCCCATTGCCTCTTTGCCACAAGTGGATCACCCGATCATCCAGGTCACCACCTTGTACCCTGGTGCCAGCCCCGATGTGACCACATCTTCCATCACTGCACCGCTTGAGCGCCAGTTTGGTCAAATGCCAGGTTTGGAGCAAATGACATCGGTCAGCAGTGGTGGTGCATCGATGATCACCTTGCGATTTGGTCTTGATTTGCGTCTGGATGTGGTGGAGCAGCAAGTGCAAGCGGCCATCAATGTGGCCATGCCTTTGCTGCCCACCGATTTGCCCATGCCGCCGGTGTACCGCAAAGTCAATCCGGCCGATGCCCCCATCATCACCTTGGCGGTCAGCTCACCCACTTTGCCCATCACCCAAGTCCACGACTTGGTTGAAAATCGTGTGGCGCAGCGACTGGCTCAGGTCAATGGGGTGGGTTTGGTCAGCATTGCAGGGGGACGCCGCCCCTCTGTTCGGGTTCAGGTCGACACCGATCGACTGGCTTCAGCGGGTGTGTCACTTGAGGCGGTGCGAACCGCCATCACTCAGGCCAACATCAATTTGGCCAAAGGCAACCTCGATGGACCTGCGCGCGCCTCCACCATCGATGCCAACGATCAATTGCGGCAGCCTCAAGACTATGCCGACATCATCTTGGCTTATCGAAATGGCAACGCTTTGCGTTTGGGTGACGTGGCTCAGGTGGTCGAAGCGCCCGAGAACACCCGCCTGGCGGCTTGGGCCAACGAGCACCCGGCCATTGTGATTCAGGTGCAACGCCAACCCGGCGCCAACGTCATTCAGACGGTGGATCAAATTCAGAAAATATTGCCCCAATTGCGCGATGCCTTGCCTGCCTCGGTCGACTTGCAGGTCATGCAAGACCGAACCAAGACCATCCGTGCATCGGTCCACGACGTTCAATACGAATTGGCCTTGGCTGTGGCCTTGGTGGTGTTGGTGATCTTTTTGTTTTTGCGCAACGCCCGAGCCACGATCATTCCCAGTGTGGCGGTTCCGGTGTCGTTGATTGGCACTTTTGGGGCCATGTATTTGCTTGGATTTTCAATCAACAATTTGACCCTGATGGCCATGACGATTGCCACCGGATTTGTGGTGGACGATGCCATCGTGATGATTGAAAACATCGCCCGTTATGTCGAGCAAGGCATGGCCCCCAAAGAGGCCGCCTTGGAGGGCGCACGCCAAATCGGATTCACCATCATCTCGCTGACTTTCTCGCTGGTGGCGGTGCTGATCCCTTTGCTGTTCATGGGGGATGTGGTTGGGCGTTTGTTCCATGAATTTGCCATCACGCTGGCAGTGGCCATCTTGATCTCTGCGGTGGTCTCACTCACCCTCACCCCCATGATGTGTGCCCGTCTGTTGCAGCACATCACGCCTGAGCAAGAACCTGCATGGGCACGCCAAGTTTGGCGCTCCACCCAAGACCTGATTGACCGCTATGCTCGGGCTTTGACTTGGGTTTTGGATCGACCTAAACCCACTTTGTGGGCATTTGCAGCCACCCTGTGTTTGACGGCAGGTTTGTACCTGGTGGTTGCAAAGGGTTTTTTCCCCCTGCAAGACACGGGCGCCGTTTTGGTCATCAGCGAAGCGCCTGCAGACACCTCTTTTGCGGCCATGGCGCATCGCCAGCAGCAATTGGCCAAGGCATTTTTAAAATTGCCCGAGGTGCGCTCTGTGACCTCTTTCATGGGCATTGATGGTCAAAACCCCACCTTGAATCAAGGCCGCATGTTGGTTGAACTGCAGCCCAAGGCTGAGCGCCGCGTCAAACTCAGCCAGACGCTGGACGACTTGGAAAGACAAGCCAGTCAAATGCCTGGCGTGCACGCTTTTGCTCAACCGATTCAAGATCTGACACTGGATGATCGGGTCGCCAAAACCCCCTATAGCTTGTTGTTGTCTGGCCCAGACATGAAAGACTTGAGCCGATGGGCCGATCGGTTGCTGGAGCAACTGCAAAACGACCCCAGGTTGATGAATGTGTCTGGTGATCACCAGGCCTTGGGTTTACAAGCCTACATCGATGTCGATCGCGATGCGGCCTCTAGATTGGGGGTTTCGGTGGCAGCCATCGATCAGGCTTTGTATGATGCTTTTGGTCAGCGATTGGTGTCCACCATCT
>CAWUNN010000361.1:0-2551 GCA_963923185.1 uncultured Limnohabitans sp.
TCCCCCATGCAAGCAGGGGGATGGACTCAAAGCTGGATTTGCTTGAGCCAGCGGCCAAAGTCGGCGCCGACCTCGGGATGTTGCAGAGCCAATTCAACCGTGGCCTCTAAAAAGCCGATCTTGCTGCCGCAGTCGTACCGCTTGCCTGCATATTTGAAACCCAATACGGTTTCGTGTTTCAGCAAACCCGCAATGCCATCGGTGAGCTGAATTTCGCCCCCCACGCCCTTGCCGCCTTGGCGGATGCGCTCAAACACACTGGGATTCAAAATATAACGGCCGGCCACAGCCAATTGGGATGGAGCCACATCGGGTTTGGGCTTTTCGACCATGCGCTCCACTTGGGTCCAACCTTCAGGCGTGGTGCTGCCTGCGATGATGCCGTAGCGGTGGACTTGATCCAGTGGCACCTCTTGTACGGCCAATACCGAAGCCCCGCTTTGGGCATGCACCTTGACCATTTGCTGCATGACCCCAGGACCACCTGGCAAACCCACCATCAAATCGTCCGCCAGCAAAACGGCAAATGGATGATTGCCCACCAGGTGCTCTGCGCAAAGCACCGCATGCCCCAGGCCCAGGGCTCGCGGCTGTCGAACATAGCTGCACAGCATGCCTTCGGGTTGCACCCCACGCACCACATCCAACAGCGCAGCTTTGCCCGCTTGCTCCAGCTCATTTTCAAGCTCGTATGCGGTGTCAAAGTGATCTTCAATGGCCCGTTTGTTGCGACCCGTGACGAAAATCATGTGACGAATGCCGGCCTGATACGCCTCTTCGACGGCGTATTGAATCAACGGCTTGTCCACCACGGGCAACATCTCTTTGGGGCTGGCTTTGGTGGCTGGTAAGAACCGAGTGCCCAATCCGGCAACCGGAAAAACCGCATGTTGAATGTGAAACATGTCAAAGGCTTTCTAGGCGGCAGGCAGTCGTTCAAGTTGCGCCTGCACCTTGTCCAAAGTATCGCTGAAATCAGCCAGACGTTTTTTCTCTTGGTCGATCACAGCGGGTGGGGCTTTGGCCACAAAAGCCTGATTGGACAGCTTGCCTTGGGCTTTGGTGATCTCAGTTTGCAAGCGATTGACTTCTTTGGTCAGACGGACTTTCTCAGCGGCCACATCGATTTCAACAAACAAACACAGGCGCACACCATCGGCCACCGCCACGGCCGCATGTTGCGCTGCTGCCGCCCATTCGGTCTCGAGTGTATACACCTTGACCTCACTGAGTTTGGTCAAGGCCTGCACATTGGCCGCATGACTTTGCAGCCAATGTGCGTCGGCCTCGCTGTTGGCCAATGCCAACAAAGGCACTTTTTGAGCGGGCGACAGTCCCATCTCGCCACGCAGATTGCGGCAGGTCTCCACCAGCCGCTTGAGCCGGGCGATGTCTGCTTGCGCCTTGGCATCGATGCGTTGCAGTTGGGCGAGGGGATAGGCGGCAATGCTCACCGATGGGCCTGCACGTCCAGCCACAGGGGCCACTTTTTGCCATAACTCTTCAGTGATGAAAGGAATGATGGGGTGTGCCAAGCGCAACAAGGTCTCCAGGGTGCGAATCAGGGTGCGCCTTGTGGCGCGCTGCTGGGACTCGGTACCGGTCTGAATCTGCACCTTGGCGATTTCAAGGTACCAATCGCAAAACTCATTCCAAACAAAGTCGTAGATGCATTGGGCCACCAAGTCCAGACGGAAGTCGGCAAATCCTTGGGCCACCTGAGCTTGCACCAGCTGCAAATCAGAGGTGATCCAACGGTCTGCTTGGCTGAAAGACATGTAACCATGAAAGGGTCCACCCACTTCGCATTCGGCCTTGGTGTGTTCTTTTAGGCCACAGTCGTGGCCTTCGCAATTCATCAAGACAAACCGGGTCGCATTCCACAGCTTGTTACAAAAATTGCGATAGCCCTCACATCGTTTGCTGTCAAAGTTGATGCTGCGCCCCAAAGTGGCCAGTGAAGCAAAAGTGAAGCGCAAGGCGTCAGCACCATAAGCAGGAATGCCTTCAGGGAATTCTTTTTCGGTGTTTTTTCGAACCTGCGGCGCTGTCTCAGGTTTGCGCAACCCTTGGCTGCGTTTGTCCAGCAAGGGTTGCAGGTCAATGCCATCGATCAGATCGACCGGGTCCAGCACGTTGCCTTCTGACTTGCTCATCTTTTTGCCCTGGGCATCTCGCACCAAGCCATGGATGTACACATCTTTGAATGGCACGCGACCAGTGAAATGGGTGGTCATCATGATCATGCGAGCCACCCAGAAAAAGATGATGTCGTAGCCTGTGACCAACACCGTGCTGGGCAGGTACAGGCTGGCATCGCTCACCTCAGACTGATCTTGCTCAGGCCAACCCAAAGTCGAAAATGGCACCAACGCCGACGAATACCAGGTATCGAGCACATCGGGGTCGCGCCTGAGTGTTTTGCCAGGCGCCTTGGCTTGAACCTCTTGCTCATTGCGGGCAACGTAGACTTGGCCCTGATCGTCGTACCAAGCCGGAATCTGATGGCCCCACCAAAGTTGGCGCGAGATGCACCAGTCTTGGATGTTGT